>JALSNB010000052.1 GCA_026987225.1 Caldisericaceae bacterium | reverse complement strand
CTTTGACACTCCAAACATTGATCAAAGTGAACACCAAAAGTATGCCCCACGCCACGGCTTTTCTGACCCAAATATTTTCGGCAAAAGACGTACCGCTGATGGCATAGGAGGAAAACGTATAGGCATATAAGGCCAAAGTGCTGATATATCCGAAAATAACATACCACCCGATGACCGAAGCAAAACGTGCCGAGCGGGGAAAAGTGCGCTTGATAAAGGCATAGGTGGCACCTTCGTCCTTATAATAAACGCCCAATTTGGCATAAGAATAGGCCGCGAGCATGGCTATCAACCCGCCGAGTATGATGGCCAACGGCGTTAGAAAGCCGATCATGGAAACGGAAATCCCCAGAATACTGAAAATTCCGCCGCCGACCATTCCGCCTACGGCAATGGCTATCAATTCGATAAGACGTAAATCTTTATGTCGATGGCTGATAAATTTTCCCATGAAACAATGTTTTAATGATATTGTACAAAGATATGTAATAAAAGCGCTCTTGCGGTAATAAAAAGGAAGGAGATTTACAAAATGAATATAACATACCTCTAGCCCCTCTTGTAAAAGAGGACTTGGATTTTATTTTTTCCTTCTATTGCAAAGAAAAAGTAACAAAAAATCCAGCCTTAGAAAAATCGACTATACTTACCGGCCTCGAAGCTAAAATAATTCGGTGGAATGCTATCGAAAACACATTAGCGGAGTGTTTTTTATCAGCAAAATGGGGATAACACACCCCTAACCCCTCTCGGAGAGGGGAATGAGCGGACGGAAACTATATAATTTATTTTAAGCGTAATGTTGAGAGGGGTCGGGGGTGTGTTTGTACGTTCTGATGGTTTTTTGTATTCGGTTTTTCTGCTGAAAGACGTCATTGGATTTTGTGGAAGTGAATTTATATTTTACTTTTTCCATCGATGAAAAAGTAACAAAAAATCCAGCCTTAGAAAAATCGCCTCTACTTACCGGCCTCGAAGCTAAAATAATTCGGTGGAATGCTATTGAAAACACAGTAGCGGAGTGTTTTTTATCAGCAAAATGGGGA
>JALSNB010000051.1 GCA_026987225.1 Caldisericaceae bacterium | reverse complement strand
GATTTTATTATGAAAGGCATTGACGAATACTATTTTATTCCTGCCGCAAAGATTGATTTCGGGAATGGCATAAAAGTTTCCGTATCGTCCGAAAGGCGTTACGGGCAGGATTTTGTTATCAGGGTTATGACGCTCCGAGACGATAGAGGCGATTTGATATGCGGGTTTGATAATGGTACGAATTGGGGAGAGCTCTACCTTCAAACCGGAAAGTAAATTTTATGAAGGAGGAAATATGACTAAAAAAACGATTTTTCGCATTTCAGCCGCAATTTTGCTCTCGATTCTTTTTACATTGCTCAGTTTGTCTCATCACGGAGGTGTGCTTTATTTTATCTGGGCGAAGTATTACCGTATGACATTTGTACCGCTTTTTATCTACTACCTGATAACCGTTTCACTGCTGTTTTTTATATTCGGAAGTTTAAAGCAAAAGACTTTTACCGCTCGCAGAAAAGTTGCAATTGCGCTTTCGATTTTGATCGTCGGAACGATTTTTACCTTTACGAGCGCTTTTGTTCCCGTAAAGGTGCAAAACCTCAAATTTTCACATGCAAGGGGATTTCCCGCCAAATTCTATTTACCAACTGAGGATTATAGAGTAACGGAGCTTCTTCACCCTCGAATAACGAATAAAAGTTTTCCAAAATATTACCTTTTCCCTGTGCCTCAGGAGTATGTCGTGCGCATTCTCTATCTGCCGTTTATAGCTGACGTTTTGTTCTACTCCCTCGTACTGCTTTTGTTGCAAAATGTCCTGAAGGTACCTGGTACCAATAGGACAAATTATATAAGGAGGTGAAAAATAATGCCATTTCAGTTTAATTTGGGCGATGGCGCCGGAGGATTAGTTGTTTTTGTAATTCTGCTTAACGTTATCGTCGGCGCTTTTACCGCTAAAGTCGCATCTGAGAAAGGACATGACGGAGCGGGCTGGTTCTTTTTGGGGCTTGTTCTGGGGCTTGTTGCGTTTGCGATTATCTGTATTGCGCCGGATGAAAGCGTAGATTACGATTACGAGCCCGATGACAAATTGGCTTTATCCC
>JALSNB010000050.1 GCA_026987225.1 Caldisericaceae bacterium | reverse complement strand
AAAGTAAGATACATCGGTGATGCGGTTGCGGCTGTTGCAGCAGAAACAAAAGAGATTGCGGAAAAAGCCGCGGAACTTGTCGAAGTTGAATACGAACCGCTCCCGATTGTTGACGATCCTATAAAAGCGATTGATGAAGAATCGCCTAAAGTGCATGAGAGCGGTAATGTCCATCTGCATACAAAAATCGTTAGAGGTGATGTTGAGAAAGGTTTTGAGGAAGCGGATCTTATTATTGAACATACGTATTATACCGGAAGGCAAGAGCATGCTTTCCTTGAAACGGAATCCGGGGTTGCAAAGCTTGAAGAAGACGGAACTCTTTCTGTTTTTGCCGGTTCTCAGTATCCACAACGTGATCAGTTGCAACTTTCACGATGTCTCGCCCTTAATCCTCGTAAAATTCATGTGGTTTCGTATCCTGTAGGCGGGGCATTCGGAGGCAAAGACGAGCTTACAATTCAACCTATTCTCGGTTTGCTTGCCTTGAAAACAAAACGCCCCGTAAAAATTGTATTGAGCAGGGAGGAGTCGATTATTTCTTATTGGAAAAGGCATCCGATGGTGTTGAAATATAAAACCGGCGTAAAAAAAGACGGAACTTTGGTTGCAAATAAAGTGGAAATTTACGCCGATACCGGTGCTTATGCATCTCTTGGCGGGCCCGTATTGAACCTTGCAGTAGAGCATGCATGCGGCCCTTACAGAGTACCCAATGTTTATATTGACGGTTATTGCGTATATACCAACAATGGAGTTGCAGGGGCTTTCAGAGGTTTTGGAGTTCCTCAGGCAACATTTGCTATGGAAACTCAAATGGATATCATTGCTGAAAAGCTCGGAATGGATCCTGTCGAACTGAGAAAAAAGAATGCTTTAAGAAAGGGTGATATTTCGCCCATCGGAAATAAGCTTACTTCCAGCGTGGGAACGCTTGCCGTATTGGACGGGATAAAAGAGACTGATATCTGGAAAGAAAAAGACAAATTGGATAAAGAAGATCCAGAAAGGCCATGGATAAAGCGTGGGATAGGTATTGCTCTGAC
>JALSNB010000049.1 GCA_026987225.1 Caldisericaceae bacterium | reverse complement strand
TTCCTCATTTTTCTTACGGGGTGTGCCCAAAAGAACATAAATTTGCCGAAGGTTCGCATAAGCGGTAAAAGTTATCCTCAAAACGGGACGCTTATCTATAGCATTCTGAATGATAACGGTGCGGAAAAAGGCACTGAAACAATTCGTTTTCAGACTGAGAATAACGTTATCTGTATGCATTCCGATGTGAGAGTCACTACGGTGTGTTTAAATAAGGATAATTTTGCGCCCGTAAGTGAAACGGCGCGGTTTATCGTAAATAATGCCCCATCGGATGTTCAAATAGAATTCTTTGATAAGAGAATTAAGGTTGCAATAGAAAGAGGAGGGAAGAAAAGAAATTTTTATTTGTCAAAGGAGAATCCTCTCTATCCTGACGATGCGTTGGATTTTGTGCTTCAAGGAATGGATTTTTCACAGAACGATGCTTATTTATACGATTATTTTCCATACACTTCACTTCAGTACATCTGTGAGATAAAGAATTTGGGTACTGAAAAAATATCGGTTAACAAAAAGAGCGTTGAAACTTATCATATAGTAGTGGATTTCGGCAAAAAGAAAAGGAACCTTTACTTTACGGTAAAGGCGCCTCATCTTCTTGTTAAACGGATTGAGCAAAACGTTACTTTTATATTGAAAGATGCTAAATTTTGATTTTTCCTTCTCTTACCCGCATCAGTTCGAAAAGTTTTAACAGTTTTTTGAGCGGTATTTTTTTGGCGCCACCGAGTGCATCCGCAACAAGCAGCATTTCGCAGAGATTTTCCAACTCTTCCATTCTTCTAAACGCTTTTTCCAGTGTTTCGCCAACCGTAATTACACCGTGATTTGCAAGCAAAACCGCATTTGCATTTTTGAACGCTTCGCTGACATTTTTTGCAAGTTCCTTTGACGAAGTCACTTCATAAGGGAGAACCGGTACTTTTCCGAGGAGCACAGCGGCTTCTTCGTGAACCGCTTCGGTTATGGGGTGCCGTGCGATTGCAAAACCTGTGGCAAGCGGTGGGTGAGCATGGATTATTGCCTTTATATCAGCCCTCTCTTTGTACAGAAGAATATGGAACAGCATTTCAGAAGACGGTTTTCCTTGCCCTTCAATGACATTTCCCTTAAAATCCATAACGATGATTTCCGAATAATCGAGTTCGTCTTTAGGAACTCCCGATGGCGTGATATAGATAACCCCTTCGTCAAGAACGGAGATATTACCTCCGTATCCGCCGTTCAATCTGCGTTCGTAAAGCCTTTTTCCAACCGAAACAATTTCTTCTTTTATTTTTCTCTTCATTTTATTTGCACTCCCTTCCAATCCAATATAATATATATTTAATGGGAAAATTAAAATTCATAGTAAGCAAAAGGGTTGATCCGTTTTTCAACGTGGAAACGGACGAAAAGATGCTTTACCTTGTGGGAAATAATGCGATGAATCAATCCGTGAGGTTCTATAAAAATAGAGATTCCGTAATTCTTGGCAGGTTTCAATGCATAGAGCTTGAGGTAAATGAAGAATATTGCAAAAGGAATAATATTTCCGTACTGAAAAGGGTGAGTGGCGGCGGAGCCGTTTTTCACGATGAAAACAACTTAAACGTATCGATTTACCTGAACGAGCGCAATATGCCCTCAAAATACCTTGTCGAAAGTATGAAAATGTTCAGTTTTGCCGTTAAAGAGGCTTTAAATTCATTCGGCTTGCCTGCAAAAGTGGGAACGCACGGAGAAATCCTGATTTACGGAAAAAAAGTTTCAGGGTGTGCTTCGGCCAAAAAGTTCGGCGGATTTTTGTATCATGCGACGCTTTTGCTTGATGTGGATATGGAAAAACTTCGTAGGGTGCTCTCTCCCCCGAAAAACGTAAAGGTGAATAGGCGTTGTGTTTTGAGCAACAGAGCGGAAATTATCAATTTGTATGATGTAAAGGTTATTCCGGAAAAGGAAATAATGGATTCGATTTATGAACATTTTGAATCAGTTTTAAAATGAGTTATATTTTCGTATAATCTTTTTATGAGCATAAAACCGGATAAATGGATTATCGAACAAGCGAAAAAAGGTATGATCGAACCGTTTGTTGAAAAACAGGTTTCCGAAGGTGTTATTTCTTACGGTGTTTCTTCCTATGGATACGATATGCGGATTGCCGACGAGTTTAAGATTTTTACCAATGTCCATTCCTCTATCGTGGATCCGAAGAATTTTTCCAGGGAAAATTTTGTGGATTTCAAAGGCAAGGAGTGTATTATTCCTCCGAATTCGTTTGCTCTCGGAAAAAGCGTTGAATATTTCCGCATTCCGAAAAACGTGCTTTGTATTGTGCTCGGAAAATCCACTTATGCAAGATGCGGAATTATTGTTAACATTACGCCTCTTGAAAACGGATGGGAAGGATACGTCACCATTGAAATTTCGAATTCGACACCTCTTCCCGTAAAAATTTATGCCAACGAAGGCATTGCGCAGGTACTTTTCTTTGAAAGCGACGAACAGAGCCTGTCCGACTATGCCTCAAAGCACGGAAAGTACAACAAACAAACGGGCATATGGCTTCCGAAAATAAAATAAGCAGGCAGGTTGCAAGGTTTTTTACTTTTTTATTTGATGTTCCGCTCGTTGCGATTTTCTCTTTTTCGCTGTTTTACTTTTTAAAACATACCGATACGCTTGCATATCTCGTATCCGTTATTTTTATAGGAATTATTCCTCTTTTTGCCTGGGCGTATTTGCTATTTCACAAAGGAGACTACAAAGGCGAAAGAAAGGTATCTTTTTTGATTGACGCCGTAAGTTATCCGATAGGTTTTTTAATACTTTTGCTAAGGAATATTCACAGTTTTTACACCGCACTTGTGCTATCCTATTTGCTCAACGTAATTTTTCTTATCGTGATCAACAAACTGTTAAAGTATAAAGCATCGGGCCATGCGGCTGGCGTTGCAGGGCCGGGAACAGCACTTACCATTGTTTTCGGTTGGTGGGGAGCGATTTCTTTTCTTCTTCTTATGCCCGTATTTTACGCAAAGATAACGCTTAGGGAGCATACGTTTATGCAGCTTACCGTCGGTGCATTGCTCAGTACCGTTCTTACGTATCTTTCGTTTGTTATTATCGGCGTGATATGATAAAAATTGTTACCGATTCCACCGCATATCTCCCCGATGAAATTATTAAAAAGTTCGATATAAAAGTTGTCCCGCTTTACGTTGAAATAAACGGAAAGTCTTACAGGGAGCGTGTCGATATTTCGGATGACGAATTTTACGCACTACTTAAAAAGGGATATTCGGTGCGAACATCCCAACCGTCCACAAAGGACTTTATATCTGTTTACGAGCCCGTTTTAAACGAAGGCAATGAAATTGTTTCGATTCATATTTCTTCAAAACTTTCCGGCACCGTTAATGCGGCAAACAGTGCAAAAGCTTTTCTTGGGACGGATAAGATTACAGTGATAGATTCTCTTTCCGCATCGGAAGATCTTGCCTACAAAGTTGAAAAAGCGGCAGAGCTTGCACTGAAAGGACGTTCAAGGGCGGAAATTGCAAAATACATAGAACAATACTACAATTATGTGTTCGGATATTTTTTGCCTATGGATATCGAATATTTGAAAAAGGGAGGGAGAATTAACAATCTGCAGGGCATGGTAAGTAACATGTTGAGGTTATTCTTTATTGTCCATCTTAACGAAGGAAAGATAGATTTGCTTCAAATTGTGCGCTCCGAGAAACGTGCAAAGAGAGGACTCATGAGAAGCGTTAAAAGATTTTCGGACAGGCTTTCCGGAATTGTAAGGGGAGGGGTGGTTTTCGGAGGAAACGTCGAAGAGGGAGAAATTTACAGAAAGGAAACGGAAGAGTTTCTTAATGTGCCTATGCGTAGCGCACGTATCGGGCCCGTTTTGGGTTCTCATCTCGGCCCGCGGTTTTTGGGAATAGCGTTTGTAACAAAGGAGGGGTTTAAAAAATGAACGAAAAAGTAAAAATCGTAACGGATTCTACCTGTTATTTGCCAAAAGAGATTTTGGAGAAATACGATATAAAAACCGTACCTCTATACGTGAGGTTCGGTGACAAAAGTTACAGGGAATTGGTTGATATGGATAGGGACGAGTATTACATGCGTGTGAGAAACGGAGAACTTCCCGATACGGCGCAACCGTCTGCCGAAGATTTTATCGCAGCGTATAAACCGCTTGTCGAACAGGGATACTCGATTATATCTCCGCTGATATCCGCGGAAATGAGCGGAACCGTAAATGCGGCGAATGCGGCTAAAAAAGCCCTCGGAGATCCGGACATCTATATATTTGATTCCTGGTTCAATTCTCTCGGCCTTGGCTATCAGATAATAGAAATTGCAAAAATGCTTTACGAAGAGGGAAAGAGTAAGGAAGAGGTGATAAAGGCGCTTCCGTCGATCAGGGATAAAATGTATATCTTCTTTGTGGTGGGCGATCTTTATTTCCTTGCAAGGCTCGGCAGAATAGGAAGGGCTAAAGCGGTACTCGGAACGATGATAAAAATAAAGCCGCTTCTTTATTTTCACGAAGGGTACGTGGATACGCTTGAACAGCCCAGAACGCTGAAACGTGCCAAAAAAAGGATGCTTGAGCTTACAAAAGAGATAGTTTCGAAAAAAGGATTAAAGTATATTTCCGTAATATACGGGGATAACATTGAGGAAGCGGAAGAATACAGAAAAGAGTGTGAAAAAGAGTTCGGAAGGAAAATTCCTCTTACTCAGCTCGGCCCTGTTATAGCAACTCATACCGGCCCGAAAGTTTTATCCCTCCATTTTTATACCGAAAAATAAAGATCCTCTTTGATGAGGGAAGACAAATTTTATATAGAAAAGGTAAAGGACGGGGAAAACGAATATTTTTCTTTTCTTGTAAAGAAATATCAGCAGCATCTGTTTAATGTGATTAACAAAACGATTAGGGATTATTCCGTATCCGAGGATATTGTGCAAGACGCATTTTTCAGGGCGTTTAAAAGCATTCGAAATTTTAAAAGCGACAAACCGTTTTTTCCGTATCTGTTAAAAATTGCGGTAAATTGCATGAATGATTATTTTGACAGGGAAAATAGAAAGAGCGTTTTGATGGAAAACCTTTCTCAAAAAAGCAAAACGGAGTCGCACATTGAAAATGTTGCTAAGGTAAGCAATCTCTACGAGTTAATTTATTCGCTTCCCGAAAACGAAAGGGAAATTTTGCTTCTTTTTTATCGGGACGGGAAAAGCATAAAAGAAATCGCACTTCTGTTTGGAATTTCCGCAAACAATGTAAAAGTGCGTTTGTTCAGGGCAAGGAAAAAACTTTTTGCAATGTGGAAGAAAAATAAATAATTTACTTCAATTTGAGTTTTTTCATTAAAAAGTT
>JALSNB010000048.1 GCA_026987225.1 Caldisericaceae bacterium | reverse complement strand
TGTATACGTATTCACGGCAATTCGGTGCAAAAGCAGATTTGGCAAACGTTTGCCCGAAGCGGATGTTTTCATAACAAGACGGAACGAGGAAGCGGAATCTTTCGATACGAAAAACTCGTTTTTGGAAGCAGCGTAAACAAAATTTCCGTTTTCCGGATTTCCTTTGATTGAGACAATTCTCTGTCCGTTATCTATGCGGCATTTGTTCCACTTCACATTTAAAGGCTCTACGATATTCAGCGGCCAAACATAAAGGCTTACGGAAAACAGCACGTACAGGATGACAAAAGCGGAAATAATTAAAATAAAAATTTTCTTCCCCATATTTTCTCCGTTTATCATATCGGCACTTTACGATCGGATTTAAAAGTTAAGCCGCAACAAATAACAAAGCTACAAACCGTAAAAATTGCAATTTTTACAATATCTTTTCCCATTTTTGCCTCCGACAGATTTTAATTTGTTTTTAAAAAATTTGCAAACGCGATCAGGAAGGCTTAATATCGTTAAATCGCCTGTGGATAAAAGGTAATTTGCGTAAATGTTTGACAAATAGATGCGCTTTAGGAACCGAGAGGATTTTGCAGCAGAGTTTTGCCGTAAAATACGGTTGGCAAATTTGTCAAATTGTCCGCATCACAGGGCGGGACGTAAGGAAGCGTGCGAACAGGCACTTTTTTCATACGAATCGTAACGAGCTTCTTTTCGGAAAACGGAGCGGAAAACGATACGCTAACGGGCAAATCGAATTCTGCGGTTTGCGCTATGAAGTTTTCTTTGGCAAAGGCGTCTCCGGATTTTTCCCATCTTCCGGGATTAACGATAAAGCGGTTTATATCCGATGCAAACTTTCCGTTGTTCAGGCGTGCGTAAACATATTCTCCGTAATTTTTATTCGTTTTTATCCACACTTTGCCGGAAAACGGCTCGGATTTTAAGCACTGCTTGAAATACAGGTAAAAGCGCAAACTTTTGTATGTCGGTCTCGTAAGTAGCATCTCACACTCAATACTGCCGTCAGTACTTTTTCCGTAATAAGCATACCGCCA
>JALSNB010000047.1 GCA_026987225.1 Caldisericaceae bacterium | reverse complement strand
TCTATTTTGCCTTCCTTTATTTTCCTATCTATTTTGTTGAGTATCTCTTTCAATATATCGTTTTTGTTTTCCATAAAACCTCCTATATATTTTTATCATTTTTCTTTAAATAGTCAATCAATTTATTGGATATTATAATTATTTATAGATACTTTTATCTCTTGACTAAAATGATGTTATATATATAATTTATATAACTGAAATAATAATATAATAATAATTGGAGGTTAAAGTATGTTTAAAAAGGTTTTGTTTCCGACAGATTTTAGTGATGAGAGTTATGAGGTTGCAAGCAGATTTGAAAATGAAAACAGTATTACAATAGACACTCTTTTTCTTTTGCATGTTGTTGACGAAAGTATTCTCGAAGAGTTAATCAATGGCTTCTCACTTTTGTATAACAGTGAAACCCAAGAACTTAAAGATGTAGAAGCAAAATTAAAAGAACAGTCTTTACTTAAGCTTACAAAAGAAGCGGATGAATTTAAAAGGATGTTTAAAGCAATCAATGTTGTAAAAATAGTAGAATTTGGTATACCTTACAAAAAAAATAATCGAAGTCTCTAAAAGGGAAAACGTATCTTTGATTATTCTTCCATCGCACGGTAAGCAAGGGTTCTCTGAAGAATTTTTTGGTTCTACGGCCGCTCGTGTAATTAAACTATCTGACAAACCTATTTTAGTAATTAAGTCAAAGGAGGTTAAATAACTATGGACTTTTTGAAATTGAAAAATCATCTTGATAAATTTCTCCCCGTTTACGTTACAGCAGGAATGATTTTAGGATTTTTATTCGGTTTGCATATAAATACAAAGGCTCATTCAAGTTTATTCAAAAATCTGAACTTAATTGTGGTTATACTTATGATTTATCCGATGATGATTAACCTTAAACTGGAGAGACTTAAGAATGCTGCGAAGCTGTGGAAACAGTTACTTATTGCACTAATTATGGGTTTGGTTTTATCCCCTATTTTGATGTATGTTTTAATTGAATTTGTTGGATTATTTGTTAAAGTCAATCCAAACTTGGCTTTGGGTTTATTACTTGCTGTTGTTGTTCCTTGTTCCTCGATGGCTATAGCTTATACTGGACTTACGGACGGTAATATTGAGCTTTCAACAATAGTTGTTGCTATTAGTTTTACTTTGGCTATAGTGAGTGTTCCACTCTGGATGAAAGTGTTTGCATCTTCTTACAAAATAAATATTTCGGCCTGGCTTCTTGTTAAAACAATTCTTATTGTAGTAGTGATCCCGATGATATTAGGAGTATTAACGCGTTGGTATTTATTAAACAAAATTGGTACTGAAAATTTCCTTAAATTAAAACCACTCTTCCCTTCCGTATCTTTGCTTGGAATGTACACTATTGTTTTCCTCATATTTATGGAGAAGTCTCGTTTGATAGCGAGTAAATATGCAGTGATTGGTGTTGCACTTATTCCGCTTATTCTATACTATATATCCGCGCTGTTTTTAATGATTTATCTTGATAAACTATTAAAGCTTCCCTATGCCGATCACATGGGTGTTACTTTTACATCCGTCGGTAAAAACGAGGGAACCGCTATGGCTATCGCAATGGCCGCGGGTATGGGTTTAATGGCAATTCCTCCTGCCGTTACTCCTATCGTTCAAATTCCTTTTCTTGTTGGGTACGTAAAGATTGCAAATAAGATTAAAAAACTCTACAATGAAAAAATTGATACGAATAAACTTAAAAAAATTCACGAATAAAGGGAATATGTGTTGAAAAAAACATATATAAGTATATAATATATGTGGTGATAAAAATGTACGGAAGAAAAAAGATTTGTGGAAAATTCGGATTCAAAATGAACAATATTATCTATGCCATGTTCCTATCTATGTTATTGGAAAAACCAACATACGGATACTTGTTAGTTGAGGAACTTGTTGACTTTAGTATAAGCAAAGACGCCGTACCTTATGGTGCTGCTTACAAAATTTTACGCTCAATGGAGGCTGAGGGGTTTATCACGTCAAAGTGGGAAACACAGGGAAATGGTCCTGCAAGAAGAGTGTATTATATTACAGAGAATGGTGTCAATTATCTTAGAAGTTGGCTTGAGGATGCCAAAAAGAATTTTGAAGGTGTTAAGAAAATTATGGATAGAGTAGAGCAAATATTGAATAAAAATACAGGAGGTGACATTAAATGAGAATTTGTTTTACCTCTGACGAGGCAAAAGATCTTGAGAGCGTAATGAGCTATCATTTCGGACATTGTCCGTACTTTGTGATAGTGGATGTAACAAACGATGGTAATGTCACCAATGTGGAATCGATTGAAAATCCATTGGCTGACGAGCACAATGCGGGAGATTTACCGGCCTTTATGAAATCTAAAGACGTGGACGTGATTATCACCGGAGGTATGGGCCCGAAAGCTCAGCAGTATTTTGCCGATTACGGAATAAAACCTGTTATTGGGGCTTATGGTAGGGTAAAAGATGTTCTTGAAGAGTTTTTGCAAAAAAAGGTTACTTATACCCCGTATAGGAATGAAGAGGCAAAAACCATTCATATAGAGCATCATGCAAATGAGAACGAAGAAATAGAGAGAGTTAAGAAAGAGGTCGTTGCGCTTAGAGAACAGATTGCGGATTTAAAATCCATATTGAAAAAATTGGAGGAGAAACTGAGTTAGTAATATGAATATATGGGGAGCTGTAGTTTACGGAATTGTTGTTCTTATAAGCTATGCGTATGCATTTAAAAAGAGCAACGTTCTGGCTAAAAAAAGTATTGTAAAAGGATGGAAACAATTCTGGAAGCAGCTTCCCTTCATTTTCTCCATTTTTTTATTAGTTGGTTTGTTTGATGTATATATACCTAAAAGTGCCGTCACTTCCGTAATAGGTAGGGGTAGAGGATTCTTAGCTATTATTAATTCGGCTCTTTTCGGAGCTATAGTTGGAGGCCCGGTTTCTTCCGTCTATCCGCTTGGTGCATTACTCTTACAGAAGGGTACTACACTGGCCGTTGCGGCTGTATTTATGAATTCATGGATAATGGTTGGATTTATTTCGATGCCTTTTGAAATTTCGATATTCGGTAAAAAATTTGTTCTTGTTAGGAATGTTCTTGCACTTGTTGGAGCCATTATCATCGGAATGTTGACCGGCTTGATTCTTACTGGAAGTGCATTATGAAAAAACTAATTAAAACATATTCGTTTGAAGTAATTGTTTTTGCTATATATATCGTTCTATTTTTTGTCAATTGGAATAAAACGCTTGACGCATTAAAAGTTGGCACTATTTTACTACTTAAAATGCTGCCCATATTTATTTGTGTCGTATTCTTTTCTTCTTTTATAGCTTTGTTTTTGCCACCGAAAACCATACAGAAATATATGGGAAAGCAATCGGGACTTAAAGGTATTGTAATAGGTGCGGTGCTTGGAACGTTTATTGTGGGTCCTTTATGGGTGCTCTTTCCCTTGTTTGGGACGCTCCTTAAGAAGGGAGCAAGAATTTCTGTTGTTGGAGCGATGATTGGCGCTTTTGCTATAAAAACTCCATGGATACCATATGCGGCTGGTTTCCTTGGGTGGCCGTTTATAACAGTAACTGTATTTTTAACTCTTGGGTATGCCGTTATAGAAGGTATATTAATGGAAAAAATTTTGCTGTACTATAACAAATGAAGAGGAATGTCAAAAAACTATTAGTTCTGATTATTATTTTTTTGAATGTTGTTTCCTTTACTGGGTGTGACTCGATTTTTTCGGATGTACATCCTGATAATCATGTAATTTACAATGCCTCGGTGTATTATAAGTTCAATGTGCCTTTTCTTACTGTTTCCGGAACTTCGTTTGAGATGGGCTATCAATACGGAGTTTTATTGAAAGATAGGCTAAGCCGTGTTTATAGCAATCTGAGGTATCTCGAAAAAACCGTTTTAAGGAACTTGCCGATATGGATAAGGGTATTTAGCGGGATAATCATGGAGTTTGTTGTATTAAAGGCGAAAAGAGATCTGCCCGAGGAATACATTGAAGAAATAAAAGGCATTTCTTACGGTTCGGGTATACCGGAAAGGGATATATTGTTTGCCTCTTTTATACCGGAGTTATACAATTTTTCATGTACGTCCTTTGTGAAAGTAACGAATGGAAACATTCTTCACGGAAGAAATCTTGATTATTATTTCCCGTTAATCGGTGAAAATCCCATTGTAATTCGATATAAGCCAAGTGGAAAAATTCCTTATACTGCAATTGGGTGTGTAGGATATCCGGGTGTTTTTACAGGAATGAATGAAAAAGGCATAACTGTTTCTGTTGATGCGGCTCCTCTTGCCGAATCCAGTGATAGCAGGACAGCACCCATTACATTTGAAATCAGATATATTTTGAGTAATGCAAGTAGCATAGAAGATGTTGATAAAATACTAAAAAATTATCATTCCATAAAAGGTTGGATGTTAATAGTAGGTAGTGCAAGAGAACATACAGGTGTTGTCTATAATATCGCAGGAAGCCATATAAAAAAGAGCCTAATGGCTAATGGATATATTGCGGTAACTAACACCTTTTTGGATAATAGCTTTGCTCATAAATATATGAGGCTTCATGATGCAGGAAGTGCAAGTAGTATGAGTCGCTTATTTGAAATTAATAAGTTTGTTTCTGATATTCACTCTCCGATTGATGCTATTAGCGTACTTTCCAATACCGATTTTAATCACTATAAAAATGCAATAGGAGCAGGTGACGTTACTTTAAATAATGAGGGAACATTACAGAGTGTTGTTATGGATCCTAAAAATGATACCATATATTTTTCATCGGCTCCTATGTATGCTGGTTTTAATAGATATTTTGCTTACAATATCAAAAATGATAAAGTAGGCGTGTTTAGGAAACCCAATCCGATTGCGAACAGTGCTTTATATAAAAACTTCCAATCCTGGTTTAAAAATGCCGAAATGTATTATCTCGAAAACAATTTTAAAAAAGCAAAATCTACGATGAAAAATATTGATAGGCCATACTTATCGCAACTCATGGGAGAGTATTGGGTAGATGAAAAGCTCGGTATTCTCAAGGAAGATAATGAATTGCTTAAAAAAGCCGATTTTGTAATAAAAGAGTATCCTGATTATGCATTGCCTTATCTTATAAAATCAAAGATACTATTTTCAAGAAATAACTATGTCGGAACTTCTATTTTTGCAAATAAAGCACTTCTATCAAAAATTCTGTTTTCTTACCAAAAGGCCGAAGCGTATGAGTTATTGGCAAATGCTTATCGAAAAATGGGTAAAACTATGAAAGCCAAGCAATACGCTAAATTGTGTATGTCTTTAATGGGATCTTATGCGGCAAATGACAAAGACGAAAAAGTATTGTCGGAAATGAAATCAATATTAAAATCTCATTAGATTATTCCTATAAGGTTTGTAAGATGGTGGAGATGAGGGGATTTGAACCCCTGACCCCCTGCGTGCAAAGCAGGTGCTCTCCCGCTGAGCTACATCCCCACAAAATAATGGTGGGCCTCTCTGGACTCGAACCAGAGACCTCGTCCTTATCAGGGACGCGCTCTAACCAACTGAGCTAGAAGCCCAACCACTGCATATTGTATAAAAAACTTCTTTCTTGTCAAGTAAAATCAATCGGTTTTTTTGTGTTTATTTACTTCGAGAACAGGGCAAACAAAGAAATCTGTTATTCCGCAGCCATTACAGATGCCGTTTCTACAATCATTTGTTGTTGATTCTTTCAATGCTTTTTGCTTTTCCCACTTCAAATATCTTTTTGAGACTCCACAGGATAAATGATCCCATGGCAAGACAGCATTTTCGGGGATTTTCCCTGTGAAATTATTGATGTCTAATTCATTATCTTCAAAGGCTTTCATCCACACGTTTAAATCGAATGATTCCGTCCAACCGTCCATTTTAGCTCCGTTTCTAAAAGCTGTTTCTATAACTTTGGATAGTTTTCTATTGCCTCTTCCCAATGCGGTTTCAAGTTTGTTCATTTCAAAGAATCCAAAGTTAACTTTATATCGTTTGCTATTCAGTTCGTTTTTAATAATTGAACTTTTTCTTTTGAGATTTTCTAAGCTATCAAACGGTTCCCACTGAAATACGGTATTTGGTTGAGGCATGAAAGGATTTATGCTTAAATGAATGGATAGAGGCTTTTTAAACGTTTTGAATTTTTGCCCGTGGGCATATATTCTTTTAACAAGATTGGGTATGGCTTTTACATCCTCTTCTGTTTCTGTTGGTAATCCTATCATAAAGTAAAACTTGAGGGTATGAAACCCCAATTTCACTGCTTTTTCAACGGTTTGAAATATGTCTTTTTCATTTATGGTTTTGTTTATTACGTTTCTCAATCGTTCTGTTGCCGCTTCAATTGCAAATGTTATCGTGTGAACTCTTTGTGACACGATCATTCTCCCTAATTTTTCAGGGAATTTATCTATCCTCAGAGAAGGAACCGAAATTGAGACATGATATTTCTTGCTTATCTCCTCGGAGATATCAATAATTTCGTCCAGATGAGAGTAATCGCTGCTGCTAAGCGAGAGTAAAGTTATTTCTTCGTATCCCGTATTTTTTAAGATTTCTTCCATTTCATACTTTAACCTCTCTACAGTTTTTTCCCTAACGGGCCTGTAAACCATTCCTGCTTGGCAGAACCTACAACCTCTCGTACACCCCCTAAACAGTTCCACGTTTGCTTTGTCCATAGCCGTTCTACCAAATGGAACAATCGGTTTTAAAGGAAAGTAGGAGCGGTTTATATCAGGAACTACATCTTTTATTACTTTTTTTTCATCGCTTAGTGGTATTATTTTTTTAATGGTAGCGTTATTCAAGTATTCTACGTCAAAATGAGACGGAACGTATATTCCCTGTACTCTGGAAACTAAATTCAAAAAGTGTTTTTTGTCTTTTCCGTTCCATTGTCTGAAGATGTCTATGACTTTTTTAATTTCATTTTCTCCTTCGCCAAGTGCAAAGAAGTCTATAAATTCATGCATTGGTTCCGGATTGTATGCAGTCGTCCCTCCCATGAATACAAGCGGGTATTTTCTGTCTCTTGAGTGCATTGGAATCTGTGCAAGGTCAAGGATGTTTAGAATATTCGTATAATCCAACACGGTTTGAACGCTAAATGCAATTATATCAAATTCTTTTAACGGCGTATGCGACTCGATTGTAAACAATGGAATATTATTTTTTCTCAGATATTCTTCCATATCTTCCAATGGATGAAATACTCTTTCTGCAACAACATCTTCTATATCATTCAGCATATGGTAAAGTATTTTGTATCCCAAGGAAGACATTCCGATGTCATAAAGATCCGGATAAACAAATGCAACTTTTATTTTTCCTTTGTGGTCTTTATGAATACTGTTTAATTCGTTTCCAAAATATGAATACGGTTTTTGAAAGTTTAAAAATTCTATTTTTTTCATATGGAAATATTAATCTCCTCTCTATACACGTATATATTTATTGCAAGTCCTATTATAATAAAATCTGAAATTGTTGCACTTCCACCGAAGCTTACAAATGGCAACGGGATTCCGGTGACCGGCATTATGCCTATGCACATTCCGATGTTTATAAAAATTTGTGCAATAAATAAAGCAAATATACCTATAAGCATAGCTTTTCCGAAAGAATTGTCTAACATGCCGTATGTTCTTATTATAAATATGAGAATCCCTACGTAAAGAGCTATAAGCAGTAAAACACCAGCAAAACCCAGCGTTTCACCAAGTGCTGAAAAAATGAAATCGGCATATTGAACCGGTACAAAATGAAGCTTTGTGAATATGCTTTTTTCTATTCCATTGCCGAAAAGCCTACCTGATCCTATTGCTATAATCGATTGTATTACGTTATATCCGCTTCCTAATGGATCTTTTTGAGGATTTAAAAACATTAATATTCTCTGCACTTGATATGGTTTTAGGAACTTTAAGCCAATTGGTATTAAAGCGACAGACGATATAATAACCGTCATAAAATATTTTATATTTAGGAAGAAGAATACCATAAATATAAATATAATGAATAAAATAATCGCTGTTCCGAAATCAGGTTGTTTGAATATTAATGCAAATGGCAAAATAGTTGCAAAAGTCATATATGCAAACTTCTTAAAATCGTTTATTTCCATTGAGGCGATATATCCGAGAAATATGATAATAATAGGTTTTTCGAACTCGGATGGTTGAATTGTTATAAAACTGCCTATCTGAAGCCATCTTTGAGCGCCATAAGCGGATTTACCCGTAAAGAGTACAAATATCAGTGAAGCAATACCTATTAGGTAAAGCAGCCATGCAAAATATTTTAGCTCACGAAAGTCAAAGTAAGCCATAAAATACATTATCAGGAATCCTGCTATGATATAAAAAGCCTGTCTTTTTGCGTAGTAGAAATTTTTACCTAATAAAGATAATAAAAACAACGAAACGATTGAAAGCGCTAAAACTTCTAATATTAATGAGATTGGTAGTTTTTTCAAACTTTACTTACGCTTTACTCCTTTTACTGGTATTGTTGCCTCTAAAACGGTTTCGCGGGTTTCTCTCTGAATATTTATTCTTATATCTGATTGCTTTATTTCTAAGTATTTACTAATAACTCTTATGATTTCTTCTTTCATTTCGGTAAGCAGCGAAGGGGATAATAATGCTCTATCTTGAACAAGGATGAGTTTTAAACGTTCTTTTGCGATTGAATTTGTGTTTTTTCTGCCGAACCAGCCCATACTATTTCCTCCTGAATATACCGAATAAACCCTTTTTCTCAGGTTCGAGGTCAATGAATGGGACATTTTCTCCCTCCATTCTTCTTGCGATATTGCTAAATGCCTGAACGGCTTTTGTCTTTTCAACGATTGACAATACTTCTCCTCTATTCTCAGAGTCGATTATTGCTTTATCTTCCGGGATAATGCCTATAAGATCCAGACTTAACACGTCTACGATATCGTCTGAATCTAACATTTTCTTTTTTCTTACAAGATTAGGGTCGTATCTGTTTATAACCAATGCAATGCCTTCTATTCCGTTATTTTCAAGTAGTCCTATTACTCTGTCGGCATCTCTCACTGACGATACGTCTGGTGTTACAACGATTAGTGCTTCATTTGCGGGTGATGAAGCTGAGCGGAAACCGTTTTCTATGCCTGCCGGAGAATCCAATAACACATAGTCAAAACTCTCCTTGATGATAGATATAATTTCATCTACTGCTTCTATTTTTACATCCTCTTTCGTATGCATTTGCGATGCCGGGAGGAGAAAGAAATTTGATAGATGTTTCTCTCTGACTAATGCCTGGCTAATCTTGCATCTACCTTCAATGATATCCATTATATTGTATACGACTCTATTTTCAAGGCCCATGACTACATCGAGATTTCGCAAACCGATGTCCATATCTACCACAACAACTTTTTTCCCTAATTTGGCCAGGGAAGCGCCAACATTTGCAGTAACAGTTGTTTTGCCTACCCCGCCCTTACCGGATGTTATAACAACAACTCTTCCCATAGTTTACCTCCTTAATGATTTCTTCTCTCCAAGAACTTTTACAATGATTTTTCCGTCTTCAACTTTTGCTATTCTGGGTTTTCTGTACGTTTTTCCGGAAAGGTTATTATCAAATACTGTTTTACCTATTACCATTCGTAATGGTTTGAATCCTAATGAAACTACGCTTTCACCTGCGTTTACAATGCCTCTTACCATTCCGAAAATATATGCATTGCCGGTTACCGTGACTTCGGCACCTTCATTTATATCCCCCAGAACTACGACATTTCCAGTGATATTTACAACTTGTCCCGCTCTTAACGTATGGTCTATAATAACCGTTTTGTCTTTGTTGTTCTTTTCCGTTTCCACTATTTCCTTTTTTGTGATTGTTCCTAATCCGTTTATTGAAAAAGATATACCGAATTTTTTTAAAAGTTCGGAAAGCTCTTCAATCTCTTGTTTTGTTAAGTCTCTACCGTTAGGTTCTACTGTTAGATGAGCACCGGAAAAAAATACTTTTCTCTCCTCTAAAATTTTTCCAAGGTAGTCAATAATTTCTTCAAAGCTTACATCCGGGTTTAATAAAACCACTATTCCGTTATCCACTCCTTTAAACATTGCCGGGCTAATCATGTTGCCTCCTATTATTTCAAATTATAATATGCTTTAAATATATCTGCCATAAGCGGAGCTAATGCGTGACTCGACGGGAAAGCTGAGTGATCAAAAAACAGCAATCCGACTATTTCTGGCTTTTCTCTTTCAGAGAAAGCAATTAGCCAATGGTCTACTGCATCTTTTCCAACTTCCGCCGTTCCTGTTTTAGCACACACAGTTCTACCCCCAATCTTCATAATACGCATATCAGGTTTATTTGCAAGCAATTCCATCCCATCTTTTACCACATCAAAAACAGAGTATGGTATGTCTACTTTCAGCCTAACTTTTCTTTTATACTTTGTTATTATTTTACCAGAATCCGAAGAAATTTTTAAAAGTAAGTGCGGGACGTATTCCGTACCGTTTTCCGCAAGTCCGCTATAAAAACTTGCCATTTGTATAGGTGTAACAAGTAAATATCCTTGGCCTATTGAAAGATTAGCCGTATCACCAAGATACCAATTTTCGTTAAGTACTTTTTTCTTCCATTCCGGTGATGGTAAAAGTCCTTTGCTTTCGATAGGTAAGTCTATTCCGGTTTTCTCCCCGATACCGAAAGCTCTTGCATATTTATCTATTTCACTGATTCCTGTTTTTATACCAATGGTATAGAAGAATACGTCACTTGAGTTTGCAAGAGCCTGCACGGGATTTTGATAACCAAAGGATGCGGGATATATCCAATCTCTAAAGGTTGTTCCTCCTATTTTTATGGAGTTTTTGCAATATATAACAGTGTCTTTACTAATGGTATGGCTCATAAGTGCTGCAGTTAACGTAATAGGTTTGAATGTGGAGCCGGAAGGATATGCTCCTTGAGTGGCTCTATTAAAAAATGCGTTCTCTGATAGTAGCTTTTTATACTCATCTTCACTTATTCCGTTTATCAGCTTATTTGGGTCAAATGAAGGATGAGAAACCATTGCGAGTATTTCGCCATTGCTTGGATCAATCGCAATGGCGGCGCCTTTTTTATCACCTACAATTTTTTCTAAAGTTTTTTGTAAACGTATGTCGATTGTTAGATATATATTGTCGCCTGGTACGGGATTTATTTTAGAAATAACTTTCATGATGCGTCCGGAAGGGTCTACTTCGACTTCCTCTTTTCCTTTTATTCCCCTAAGATACTTTTCGTATTCCTTTTCTATGCCTTGTTTTCCGACGATATCATTATAATTGTAGAAACTGTCATTTTGTAAATCTTCTTTTGTAACTGCTCCGACAAACCCTATAAAATTCTCCCCGATTTTTCCGTAAGGATAAAATCTTTTAGTGCTCAATACAACGTTTATTCCAGGAAGGCTAAAGCTTTGTTCCTTTATTTTTACGACTTCTTGCAACGTCAGGTCTTTTTTGATTATTACCGGAACAAACGATGGAACATTCGCATTTTGCAATTTTTTATTAATTTCGCTTACCGGCGTTCCTATAATCTGTGAAATTAATTTTATTTCCTCGTCTTTATTTGAAAGATCCTCTTTCGTAATCTCTAATTTGTACGTGGGTATGTCTTCTGCCAACACTGTTCCATTCCTGTCTAATATTTTACCTCTGATTGTAGGGATTTCTATAATTCGTATGCTTTTATGGACTGACATCTCTTTATAATGGGAACCTCTGATAATTTGTAAATAAAATATTCTTACGATAAGTATGCTGAAAAGAATGATTACCAAAGTATATAGCAGTTTTACTTTGTTTTTTTCATTCATATGCGTTTTTTTGCGGTTGAAAAATTTTATCCAAAATTATATAGAGGGGCAAGCCTATTACGGCTATTCCGATTGTATATTTCCCTAATCCTGTAAATCGAGTTCTTATTAGCATTAGAATGGTTATCGCGTAAGAAAGACCATAGAACAGTAAAATATCTTTTACTTTGTAATAAGTGCGAAGTATCAGGGCAATTGCTGCTCCGAGGGTAAATATGAGTGTTATAATCCCTATGTAGTTGCTGAAAATGGTATCCATTATTATTCCTACCAGAACAGAAACAAATATCTCCTCTTTAAAAGGAAACTTTGTCATTACGAAAGCCGTGATCAATACTGTAAAATATATGCCAAATCTGAAGGCACCTGCGGTGTCTATTAATAAAGAGAAAAATAGGAGTATGATAAGAAAGACAATATCTTTACTTCTCATTTGTTAATCACCATTACCTCGAATAAATGCATCAGATCGATACTTGGCGATACAAAAGCAGTAGTAGTCAAACTGTTCTTTTTGTTTATTTTGGTTATATTTCCGACTATTATGCCTTCAGGATATATGGAACTTATTGAT
Source organism: Caldisericaceae bacterium (assembly GCA_026987225.1). GTDB lineage: Bacteria > Caldisericota > Caldisericia > Caldisericales > Caldisericaceae > S016-85. The sequence goes on along the minus strand of JALSNB010000047.1, from coordinate 7,438 downwards.
GTGGTTGACAATACATCTCCTTTGGCTATTTTAGGTTCTATAATTTTAAACGTTATTTTGAGGTTTTTAATGTTTCCCTGAGCAATTCCGAGCTGTCCGCTGTTTCTGTCCTTTACTGCTACAAAAAAATTGGGATCTGTAAGTAGCAGCACTTTTGTGCTATTCATTCCGATGCTGTATGTAATTCCGACAAGGAACATACTTTTGCCATCCGTAACCACAACGGGCATTTTGCTTTCTATTCCGCTTTCTCTACCTTTGTCAATGACTAAAAAATTGAATGGTGCCGAAACTTGCCCTATAACTTGAGCTACAGTAAAATTAATTTTTTTGTTGCTTTTAATATTGAGCATTTTTTGTAACCTGATATTTTCGTCATATATGGATTGAAGCAATTTAATTCTCTCCGTTAGGATTTTGTTTTCTTCCGTAAGGGCTATGTTTTGTTTTAATAACGCTTCTTTACTTAAAAAGTATGCTCTTTTATTTTCTATTTTTTCACCCAAATTGTAAAATACCTGCATTGTTTCCCTTGCGGGTTTTAATAAAAGAAAATCCAATATATCATATGCCGATATACCTTTTCCCGCTACTCCTGCGGCTATTATAATTGTCAAAATTATAAATAAGACGATTAATACTTTAACCGGGTTATTTTCTTTCAAGGTTTAGCTAAAGAGCGTATCCCTAAACAGATCGATTTTTTCCAGCACCTTGCCAGCACCTACTGCAACGGCGGATAGGGGATCATCTGCTACATTAACAAGTATTCCTGTTCTCTGAGTTATGAATTTATCCAAATTTCTAAGCAATGCTCCGCCCCCGGATAGCATTATTCCTCTATCCATTATGTCGGCGGATAATTCTGGCGGGGTAATTTCTAAAGTGGATTTTATAGTATCCAGTATTTCTTGTATAACTGGCTGAATTGCTTTTCTTATTTCTTCGGAAGTGATCTGTACGGATTTTGGAAGCCCATCTATTAGGTCTCTACCCCTAACTTCCATTTTCTCCTCTTTGTCCAGTGGATATGCATTCCCTATTTTCATTTTGATTTGCTCTGCCGTGGATTCTCCGACCAATAGGCTGTACTGCCTTCTAAGATATGTAATGATTGCTTCGTTCATTTCATCTCCGGCTATTCTTATTGATTTTACAACAACAATACCCCTTAGAGAAATTACGGCAACCTCTGTTGTTCCACCACCTATATCCACAATCATTGAGCCTCTTGCTTCCTCAACCGGCAATCCTGTTCCAACAGCTGCGGCCATCGGCTCATCAATGACAAGTGCTTGTTTTGCCCCGGCAAGAACAGCAGCTTCGATAACTGCTTTTTTCTCTACTTGTGTTATACCGGATGGTACGCCTATAAGGACTCTTGGTCTAAAAATGCCTCTTTTTGCTCCTGCCTTCGTTAGGAAATAGTCCAGCATTTTTTTAGCTACGTCAAAATCCGCTATGACTCCGTCCCTGAGCGGCCTCACCACCTTAATTTCGAAAGGTGTTTTACCTGACATGTATTTTGCATTATTTCCCACTGAAATTATTTTGCCTCGTGAATTTACGGCTATTACCGTAGGCTCTCTTAATACTATGCCTTTTCCTTTCATATATACAACTGTGTTTGCAGTTCCCAAATCAATTGCTAAGTCTTTGCTAAAAAATCCCATTTTTCACCTCTCTATCTCTTCGAGTAATTTTCTTAATGTAAACACTGGTATTCCGATTACATTATCTATTAAACCTTCCACTTTTACAATAAAGTCCGATGCAATTCCTTGGATTGCATAACCCCCAGCTTTGTCAAGGCCTTCTCCTGTTTTGACATACTGGTCTATTTCTTTATCCGAAAGATTTCTGAATGTAACTGTTGTTTTGCAGGTAGCTACTGCAAATTTTTTATTTTGTATAACTGCCATTCCAGTAGTTACCAGGTGTGTTTTGTTACTGAGCAATTTGAGCATTGTTCTTAAATCTTCTTTGTCTTTTGGTTTTCCTATAATTTTATTTTCCAGTGATACCACTGTGTCTAATCCTATAACAATGCTATTTTTGTAATTGTTTAAAACCTTACTTGCTTTTCCGAAAGAATTATATATTACCGTATTTATAGGATCGTTCAGTATTCTTTCATCAAAAGAAGCATTCACCGATTCAAATGAAAATCCCCACATCTTCAAATATTCTATTCTTCTTGGTGATTTGCTCGCAAGTATTAATTTCATAGTATCAAAAACAGATAAAAAAATAAAATCACACCGAGTATTGTGCCCGCATTAAGGTATAAATTGAGCCCTAAAGTGATGTCAAGAATAACCAAATGCATGGTAAAAGGTGAGAAGCCAAATTTAATCGGAATATCCATAAATGGGAACACTTTACCCAATGCAATACCCAATACTGTTCCCAATACGGCTCCTATGAAAAGATACAAAATCATAACTTTTATTCTTTGTTTTTCCATCTTGTTCTATTATAGATAAGTTGTGCAATAACTCCAATAACCCATCCGCTAACTCCTCCTAATACAATGAGTATGGGAAGATAGTACCAAAATGCGTTATTTTTTGTAATGTACAAGACAACAAAAAACTGAATTATATTATTTGTAATGCCGCCTATTGTGCTTATGCCCGCTAAACTGAAAATATTTTTTGCGATTTTATACGTTACGGCCATAACGATCGAGGCAATTGTTGCACCGAGAAAACTTGTGAAAAACGGTATGGGATGGAGTGTTCCTTTGATGAGTGCGCCTATTATGGTTCTGAAGAATGTCACTACTACTGCGTCGTATGGGCTGAAAATTACCAGAACAAGAACGGTTGATAGATTTGCAAGCCCTAATTTAGGACCCGGTATAAATGCAAAAATAGGTGGTTCTATAAAATTTAGCACTATGGCAAGCGCTATAAACATAGACAAATATAAAAGCTTTTTGAGTTTAGTAGGTGATTGAGTCCACTGGTTGATCATTTTGTCCCGTTATGGATATAGAAATTCTGTTTGGTAGGCAAACTATGCTTTCCCCGCTTCTGCTTATCCATCCCTCTTTTATACATAATTTATCCTTACATGTGGAGTTAATCACTCTCACTTTGCCGTTTTTAATTTCTACAGTTAAGTGTCCTTCTCTACTTTTTACAACGAATTCAGTATCTTTACTCGTGTTCAAGTTTATTTGTTTTATCACTTTCCCGTCGCTTCTAATAACCAAAATTTTATTTGTCTTGTCCGGCTTTAAAATTTGAAAAAGGCTTATTCCGATTATTGCCAGTATAATAATAATAAGGATTTTATCTCCTCTTTTCATTTTTCAAAAGTGACTAAATCGGAAATTTCAGGGGAAATAAAATGTTTAAGTTCCCTATCAAAACCTATTATTGAGACATGGAACTTTTTTGCGTTTTTCAAAGCATAAGTTTTACCTTCTACGAAAAATGCTGTGGATAGTGCGTCTCCCAAATATCCTTTATCGGATATTACGGTAATGGACGTAATCTTATTTGACGGGTATCCGGTAAATGGATTCATGATATGGCAATATCTTATTCCGTCTTTAATAAAATATCTTTCATAATCTCCAGACGTAGAGATAAATTTGGTTCCTTTTATATTTATGACTCCGGCTATGCCGCTCCCTCTTGGATTTTTTATACCGATTTTCCAATATCTGCCATGCGGAGGCATTTTGTATGTTAGAATATTGCCTCCCATGTTGATTAATGCAGAAGTTATACTATAGCATGACAAAGTTTTTTTTATTAGGTCTAATGTATAACCTTTTGCTATACCTCCAAGATCAATTCCTTCCCCTGCTTTTTTTAAAAATACGGTATCGTTTTGTGGGTTTATTTTTATATCTTTATATGATACGAGTTTCAAAGCTTCTTCAATTTCTTTTTTGCTTGGGATACGGTATTTGCCCCCCTTGAATCCCCAGATTTTAGAAAGCGGATAAACTGTTATATCAAATGCACCGTTCGTTTCTTTTGCGATTTCAAGTGATTTCTCTATCATGTCAATGGTTATCGGATTTACAACTACCGGTTTAATACCGGCGTTTTTATTTATTTTGTACACGTCCGATGCATCAGAAAAGTCATTCACCAAACTGTTTATTTTGTAAATCTCTTTTATTATGCTGTTCATCGCCTTTTCTTTATCAGGTCCATATATGGAGATGTCTATTATTGTATTCATACTGTATAATTCTGAAGTTACAGGTTTGTTCGAGAAAGAACTTATTCTTGCAAATGCTATTACGACAATAATTCCTATAAAAATATAGCCTAATGCGGTTACTATGTTTTTTTTATTCAACTATATTTAAATCCTCCCTGCAAAAATCGCATTTTCCATTATGAGTGTGTTTTTCAATTATCCTAAATCCGTCTCTAACAATTACTGCCCGTTTACATTTGGGACAATACGTATTTTCATAAGGGTGCCCCAAAACGTTTCCTGCATATACGAACTCCAGCCCTTCACTGATACCTATTTCATGTATTCTTTCAAGCGTTTCTATGGGTGTAGGAGGAAGATTTGAGAATTCTAAATATGGGAAAAACCTCGTGATATGCCACGGAGTTTTTTTCCCGAGATAATTTTTAATCCATCTTGCAAGCGCTCTCATTTCTTCGTCGCTGTCGTTTATTGTTGGCACAACGTTTGTCACTATTTCTATATGAATATTCCACTTATTTTTTGCGTAAATGATTGTATCCAGAATTTTATGCCAGTCAAAGATCGGAGTGATTTTTCTGTAGCTTTTATCTGAAAAAGCTTTGACATCCACACTGAATGCGTCTAAATACGGCCCTATCATGTCCAACGCTTCTTCGGTAATAGAACCATTTGTCACATATACCGTGTATAAACCTACTTTTTTGGCTGCAATAGCGCTTTTAAGTGTATATTCAAACCAAATTGTAGGTTCATTGTATGTCCATGCAATCCCTGAAGCACCATATCGTTTTGCAAGAGTTACGGCGTCTTCCGGAGAAATTTTTTTACTTATTGCTTCGATGTTTTCTTCTGTAGGAAATGTCCTGGAAAGTTCGTAATTTTGGCAACCCTTGCATCTGAAATTACAACTCCATGTTCCAAGAGATAGGACTTTTGTTCCGGGATGAAAATGATAAAGGGGTTTCTTTTCTATAGGATCCAATGCAATTGAGGACGCAAATGAATTGAGAATGGTTTTAAGTATACCGTTTTTGTTGATCCTTACTTTGCATATGCCACTTTTTCCTTCGGGTATTACACAGTGAAAATGACATAAGTTACACTTCACTTTATTATCCGAAAGTTTTTCCCAAAGTAAGGCATCTTCCATTTATATTTCTCCCTTAAGGTATTTGTCTATTGAAGAAGCAGCTTTTCTTCCTGCTCCCATTGCTGTAATCACGGTTGCAGCGCCTGTAACAATATCTCCTCCTGCAAACACCCCTCGAACCGAAGTTTGTAAATTTTCATCTACCCAAATAGTTCCATGCTTTCCAGTTTTTAAACCTTCGGTTGTTCTTGGCACTATGGGGTTAGGTGTTGTTCCTATTGCTACAATAACCTGATCGATTTTCATTGTAAACTCAGATCCTTCAACCGGTATTGGCCTTCTTCTGCCAGAAGCGTCTTCTTCACCTAATTTCATTTTTATGCATTCCACTTCTTTTACAAATCCTTTTTCGTCTCCAATGTATCTTACCGGATTCGTTAAAAGGTTGAATTCTATTCCTTCCTCTTCTGCATGAGCTATTTCCTCTTCTCTTGCCGGCATTTCTTTTCTTGATCGCCTATAAATGAGATATACGTGTTCAGCGCCCAGCCTTAGCGCTGTTCTTGCGCTGTCCATGGCAACGTTTCCGCCGCCGATTACTGCAACACGTTTTCCTATTTTTATAGGCGTATCGTATTCAGGAAACTTGTATGCCTTCATTAGGTTAACTCGTGTAAGAAATTCATTGGCTGAGTATATTCCGTCCAAGTTTTCTCCGGGTATATGCATAAAACGCGGAAGTCCTGCCCCAACACCTATGAATACGGCTTTATATCCGTTTTCCATGAGATCTTTTATTGTAAGAGTTCTACCTATGAGAACATCGGTTTGGAATTTTACTCCGAGTTTTTTAAATAGCTTTTCTTCTTCTTCCACAATCCATTTGGGCAATCTGAACTCGGGAATCCCATATGTAAGTACACCCCCTGTTTTATGAAAGCCTTCGAAGATTGTTACTTCATATCCCATCTTTGCTAAATCTGCGGCACATGAAAGTCCGGCAGGTCCCGAACCAATTATTGCCACTTTTTTGTTTTTGGGCGGCTCTTTTTCCGGGAGTGTAACTTTTCCTTTTTTACGGTTTTCTAACTCCCAATCTGCAACGTATCTTTCGAGTCTTCCTATTGAAACGGGATCTCCGATATTTCCCATAATACATACCGCTTGGCATTGGTCTTCTTGAGGGCAAACTCTTCCTGTAATTGCAGGAAGGAGGTTTGATTCATGTATGATATCTATTGCTTTTTGAAGGTTATCGTTTTTAATCTCTCTGATAAAAGCGGGAATATTTATATGAACCGGGCATCCGTCAATACAAGGATGCGTAGGGCATTGTAAACATCTTAACGCTTCCAATATTGCCTGTTCTTTTGTATATCCAAGAGGAACTTCGAGAAAGTTGTGCCTTCTTTTTTCCGGAGGCTGTTCGTTCATAGGAACACTTTTCTTATTAATCCCCATAGTATTTCACCTCTTCTTTCCATTTTTCGAAAGATATTTTTTCTTCTTCTTTGTAGGTATTTAACCGTTGCATAAGTTCGTTAAAATCTACAAGATGTGCATCAAAATCCGGCCCGTCGGCACATGTAAATTTGGTTTCTCCCCCAACGGACACTCTGCAGGCGCCGCACATACCCATTCCGCATACCATCAAGGAATTTAAACTCACAGTAGTGGGTATTTTGTATGGTCTGGTTAAGTCTGCAACGGCTTTCATCATAATTGCCGGCCCTATTGCAAATATATGATTTATTTTTGTGCCTTCATCTATTAATTTTTTGAGGACGTCCGTTACAAAACCTTTTTCTCCGTAGCTGCCATCATTAGTTGCTATATATAGCTTATCCGAAACACTTTTCATTTTATCTTCCCAGAATACAAAATCTTTAGATCTGTATCCGATTATGGAGATAACTTTATTATTTGTTGCTTTTAGCTTTTTCGATAAAGGATATACAGGCGCTATTCCGACCCCGCCTCCTATGGCTACTGCGGTCCCAAAGCTTTTGATGTCTGTCGGATTGCCAAGTGGTCCCAAAATATCCGCTATATATTCCCCTTCGTTCTTTGTTGCAAGAAGGTGAGTTGTTTTTCCGATTTTTTGGAATACGATCGATATTGTTCCTTTATCCCTATCGAAATCGGCAATGGTTAGCG
>JALSNB010000046.1 GCA_026987225.1 Caldisericaceae bacterium | reverse complement strand
AAAGTTTTGCTCATATTCCGCAGAAAATTCACTCGGCGGAGAGGCATTATAATCGCACGGCTTGTCGAAATTAAGCATTGTTTTAATCTTCTTTGTACCGCTCGTAAACAATTCGCACGAAGAGATTGAATCGGGTTCAACATTAAAAGTGAGATCTATTTTGTCACCCGGAGAAAGTTCGGATAACTCACTGATTTTACTACTGTCCCATGTAAGCTCGTATCCTCCGCTATAATCTCCGCTGTTGATAGAAGTGATAGTCGGGTCACCTGCACTTTGGGAAGCACCTCCGTTATAAGAATATTGCGAAGAATTGGAAGAGTATTTTATTCCTTGAGGAATGTCAACAATAATCTTTGCATTGTATATATGCGTTACACCGGGATCGGAGACTTCTACGGATACGGTTCCGTTACCGCACAATGAAAAATTTGCAGCCTTAATAACGGCAAGTGCATACGGCGCAGGAAGTCTTACCTTTCCGTTTCCGGTATCATGATTGGACTCCTGACAGGTACACCATTGCGCATAAGCTTCAGAAGTCAAATCGTCTTCAGTACAACTGTTTACATCCGTTTTAAAGTAAACGGTAATCTTTTTTGAAGGAGAGAGGGTTAAACCTTGTAAGTCCCACGTAAGTGTCCCCGTGCTCCCGTCATTCGGCCAAACAATCGCCGAATCGCCGTAGTTATATGTTGTTCCGTCCACATCAATATAACAACCGTCTTTATTAAACGAAAGGCCTGAACCTAAAATATTCTTTATTGTAATTTCTCGGGCAGTGCCGTCACCGCCGTTCGTTACATAAATCTTCCAATCGACGGTATGCGATGCACCCCAATTTAACTGAGGTGTTATATCCGTGTAGAGAATCGCCCTTTTAACAATTAAAGTAGAGTCGCTACCGCTTGCAGAATGAGATTTGCCGCAATTATCCTTATAATTCGAAGTTGCGGAAACAGACGCATTGTCGCTTGTGCAGTCTTTCTTAACCGTAAAAGTAATCGTGCCCGTACCACTTATCTCATTAATTTGATCCGTACTCCAAGTTAACG
>JALSNB010000045.1 GCA_026987225.1 Caldisericaceae bacterium | reverse complement strand
CTTTCGCATCTTCCGCTTCGCCTGCACCAACGCTGTCAAGCACTATAACTATCGCTCTTTTTATATCCATATCCATTACCTCCTGCTTTATTATATCAATTCTGCAAATATAGGAAAGCACGAATAAGAAATCCTTGTGCAATCCCATATTTTAACGAATTGCGAAAAACAATTAAAATGAAATATGAAAGCAAAATTCGTAGCGAGCATTTTGGTTATGTTCTTCATAACGAGCCAACCCTCAATAGGGATAAATTCCTTTTTCTTCAAAACAAAAAAGGGTGATTACGCAACATTCGTAAAGAGCGACAGTTTCGTCTGGGCATCAAAATTCAAAATCGTGGAAATAGGTGCAAGCGACACCGAAGCACCGCAAAAAATCATTGCGGAGCTGAAGAAAAAAGGAGTCCGCCCAGTTTTTTACGACTGGGCGCCTGCGGGCTATTACCACAAGGAGGAAGATATAAACAACACTTTTATCAGGTGGGTTTACAAAAACAGAACCTCCGTTTCGCTCAACCCGAACGGCCCGTTTCCCATGTGTGCGGCTGAAAACGGAACGTGCAAAGATTACTATTTCGACTTCGGAAATGAAAAAGTGGTATTCAAAAAAGCGGACTTTATAAATCGTTTTGCGCAAGAAAACGGATATGGCGGTGTGTTTTTCGACTGGGCGAGCGGAACGTTCATAAACGAACCGGAATACAAAGAGATGAAAGGCAACTTTTCAAAACGCCATCCGAAAAGCTCATACATTAGAAGTATCGGCAATTTCTATCGCTCGATGAAAGATAAAAACATTACGATAATAACAAATCAGGGTTTCAGGAACGCCGAAAATGTCCTTCCTTTCACGGATTACGACATGACGGAAAGTTACGGAACAGGCACGGCATATACAGGAAAAACGCTTTACGTAAAGGGCATTGGGCGCACGGAAGTCCCGCAAACCGTTTATTTCCCTGTAAGTGAAGATTATAGGAAAGGTTCGCTGAAAGACACGATTTATTACCTAAACTATCTGAGGGACCTGAGGGAAAAATATAAAAACGGTTCATT
>JALSNB010000044.1 GCA_026987225.1 Caldisericaceae bacterium | reverse complement strand
AACGGCAGCAGCACGCACAATTTTGTCAGTCAGTGCGGTATCAGTAAAATTCTTTCCGTCAAATGATTTTTTTACTCCGAAATGAGTGCCCGCATACAGCGCAATTTCCGTTGTTGCAGTAGAAAGAACGGGCATATCAAAGACTTTTTTAAAGTTGTCCAGTCGCACAAGCCCGGCGGTTGTTGCGCTCAATATAAGGTTTTTGAAGGTAAAAATCTGATGTATACGAAAACCGAATTTTCCGATTTTTTCGATTGTTCCGCTTCCGTCAATTTTGAAAAGCGTGTCGCTGCTTCCAACGTAAAGCTCGCCGTTAATGGCCTTTAACGAATAAATGTGCTTATCCGAAATTCCGTAAAATTGCCATTTGTTTCCGTTAAGAATAAACAGGCCGTTATCCGTTCCGGCAAAAACCTTTCCTATAAACTCCTCAAAACAATACACTTTTGTCGCAGAGAGCCCGTTCATAAAATACGTAAAATGGACCCCACCGTCTTCGGATAAGAATATGCCGCTATCCGTCCCCAGAAAAACATTTTCGTTTCTTGCGATGGGAATAAATACGGAATTTATAAGGACAGTGGATATAATGAGATCGTTGTAGAGTATCTTTTCGTTCACTGCGGCCCCCTTAAAATCATTTCCTCTATCCTTTTTGCACGTTTCCTTTTTGGGGGAAGTTCGATAAGGTATTTTATTGCTGTCGGCATGATTTTAATCAACCTTTTCGGCCTTATGTAAAACGAAATGTATGCCATATTCAACAGTTTTTGTATTTCGTGAGGTTCAAGATATTTCGTTCTCATTACGGCATGTGCGCCGTCATAGTATTTCCAATTTTTATGAATAATTACTCCCATTTTTTCGGCATCTTCGTAGAGTCTTGTGCCCGGGAAAGGCGTAAGAATAGAGAACTGAACATTCCTCGGATCGAGAAGCTTCGCAAATCTTACGGTGTTCATTATCATTTCTTTTGTTTCATCAAGGGCGCCTATGATAAAACTTCCCCACGTATCGATACCGTAACTTTTCAGAAGTTTTACGGCTCTTATGGAATCGTTTGCCGTTATTCCCTTGTTATATTCGTCAAGCACTTTTTTACTGACACTTTCTATACCCAAAAAAACCATTTTACACCCAGATTTCGCCATCCATTCAACCATATCTTCGTGCCCGAGAAGTTCGTCAACCCTTGAAAATGCCCACCAATATATATCCAATTTTCTTTTCACGATCTCCTTTGAAATTTCTATGACACGTTTGGAATTTAACGTAAAGTTGTCGTCCACAAAAGCGAAAGCATGATAATCAAACTTATTAATTACGTATTCCATCTCATCGACTATATTTTTCGGTGAACGTGTCCGCCAGATCAGGTTAGAAAACTGTGAAGAAGAGCAAAAATAACAGTTAAAAGGGCAACCCCTGCTTGTAAGAATACTCGTGATCGGCCTTCCGTAAAAAAGGGTAACTTTGTATTTTTCCATGGGCAAAAGGTCACGTGCGGGATAAGGAAGGCTGTCAAGATTTCTTATGATCGGGGCACGCAGAGTTTTTATTATTCTGCCGTCCTTCTTGAACGTAATGCCTCGAACCGACTCGAGAGGTTTGTTTTGCCGAATCGCATCAATCAGCTCCAGAGTAATAAATTCCCCTTCTCCCCTGATTATAAAGTCCACATATCCCGTATCCAACGTTTCTTTTTCAAAGAAAGTTACGTGCGGGCCGCCCGTAAAAATGGTAAATCCGAAATGCTTTTTAATCTGCTCTGCAATTTTCATTGAAATGGGATACCTGCTCGTATCTCCGGAAAGCCCGACAATATCCCATTGATATTTTGAAACTGTTTCCCACAGATTCTCCTGAACGTTCAGATCGATAATTTCCACATGATGCCCGTGAGCCCTCAAAACCGCTGCAATATATGCGAGCCCGAGAGGCGGCAGTTTTATGTTAACCGTATCGTAAACGCCCTGCGCAGGTGGATTTATCAAAAGCACTTTCATGGCTTTCATTTTTTTAATTATAGGATTTATTGAGATTTTGTAAAGTATGCCAAAAAAATATAAAAAATGCTGTGCATCTGCAGTTGACAGTTCTCTCCCAGCGGTACGATAGCAAAGAGCTCCGGCGAGATTTTCCTACGGCACACGGTACATCCCTTTACCGCTGCTTCCTTCCGGACCTCACGGGGTTCGGGGACTTCCGTTGCATAGGGTCCCGCCTTCAACACTCTTTAACTACCGCCAGCCTGACAGAGAAACAGCCGCCTGCAGATTGTCAGCCCCGGTATAGCAGATTCCGGGTTACAGGGCACTGCTATCTCCCCGCTTTAGCACAGCAAAAATATTATAACACAAAACGCAGATTTTCTAAGGGTTATTGGAGGAAGGAAGTTTGAGCAACGGAAAAACAAAGTTTGCAGGCTTCCCTTTCACAACCGTTATTTGCGTATTGTAAGGAAGGTAGCCGTCTTTTTTGATTTCCACCTTGTAAGTGCCCGGTTTGATATTAATCGTTTTGTAAGGCGTTTTACCCATATCTTTTCCGTTAAGGAAAATTTCCGCGCCTGTAGGCTTCGAATCGATTGTAAGCACGGTACTCGCCTTTTTCAATGTGATATTCCTGTTAACCGTTTCTCCTTTGTTCAGCGTAATAGTCTCACTGTAAGGTGCATAGCCTTTTAACTGCAAAACGAGCTTGTAAGTTCCGGCATCAAGGTTTTGAACGGTAACCGGTGTAATTCCTTCGTTTTTACCGTTTAGCAAAACAACGGCTCCGGAAGGCGTCGAATCGACGTTAATCGTTCCTGATGTCGCCTGAAGATTCGCAAAGAGTTGAATCACTTTGTATTCATTCACATCAATCTTTTGAGACCAGGTAGTAAAATTATCCTTTTTTACCTCGACAAAGTGTTCCCCGAGTGATAAGTCGTTAATGGTAATCGGAGTAAGTCCTTTTTTAACACCGTCCACATATACCTCGGCTTCAGTCGGGTAAGAGCTGACTTGCAACACAAACGTAACGTGTTCAAGATTTGCGATAACAGTGATTTTACTTTTTGAACGCGAAAGGCTTACGGTTTTTGTGAACGTTCTGAAGCCGTCGTGCTTCACTTGAATTTCATATTCTCCGAAATCCAAATTATTGATTGTGAGCGGCGTGTTTCCCTTCAAAGTGCCGTCCAGATATACGGAGGAACCCTGCGGGAACGAATCTACAAAAATACTTCCCTTCGCATTGAAAAGATAAGAAGAAGCAACAAGCGCCACAATCACTATTACACCGATAAAAGCAAGTATAAGAATTTTACTATTTTTCATACCGATCCCTCCAATCCCGTATTAACTCTTTAACCGCATCCAAAATCCTCATATGAATATATTCTTTATCCTTTGTGCCGTCCAACACAACGAATCGTTTGTTTTGCTTTGCCATATTAAGATAGCCGTTTCTCACCCGCTTGAGAAAATCGAAGCCTCCGTTTTCAATTCTGTCAAGATTGTGCAAGCGTTTAAGTCCCACTTTCGGAGGAATATCAACAAGTACCGTAAGGTCGGGAGAAATACCGCTAAGCACTTTACTATGAACAAAATTAATAAATTCGATTGAAACGCCCCTTCCGTATCCCTGATAGGCAAGGGAAGAATCGGAGAACCGATCGGAAATTACCACTTTTCCCTGCTTTAAAGAAGGAAGGATAAGGTTTTTTACGTGTTCCGCCCTATCAGAGGCAAAGAGTAAAAATTCGGAAAGAGGATTCATATCCTGAGTGAGTAAAATTTTTCTGATATGAGAACCAAGCGGCGTTCCGCCGGGCTCTTTTGTCAGAACAACTTCAAAGCCTTCGGACTCGAGGTATTTTTTGAGAAGTTTTGCCTGAGTTGTTTTTCCGCTTCCGTCTATACCTTCAACGGTTATAAAAAATCCTTGCCGCATCCTTATCTCCTGTTCGGGTATATAACAACCCTTCTGTTCGGTTCCAATCCCACAATTTCACTGTACAATCCGTACCGTGCAATAAAAGCTTGCTCTTCTTTCAAAATTTCGTTACTTGCGGGCGGTAATTCAACAACTCTGTTTTCATCAAATACTTTTTGGATGTATTCCTCCAATTTTCCATAATCAAGTACGACTTCCGCAGAAAACATCCGTTTTGTCCTTCTCAAAAACTCTTTAACACTTTTCAGTGAATTCTTTTCTATTAGTTCCACTTTAATACCCATTCTGTTTGAAAAATCAACAACGTCCCTGTTTTTTTCCAACTTTCTCTTTATCGTGAGAACAATATCGGCATTGCTCACTTCTCTAACTATCTCCACAGGGGCTCTCGTGGAATGAATCCCTCTTTCAAGATAACTCGTATTGATACCGAGAGGGAAAACTTTTACTTTTCTGTTTCTGCTCTTTACAACGGATACGTTATTTTCGGTTTCTTTACCTGCATGTTCTCCGCTCACTCTGATTTCCGGATTCACGGGGAAACCTCTTAACAATGCGTCAACCGTTTCGGCAAGATCATGATAAATGGCAAACACACCTCTTTCCCTGATCTCTATCAGTATTTGAAACGTAGGAGGCGATTTGCGCTCGAGAATTGTTTTTTGGGTTCCGCGCCGCCCCGCTTCTTCGTCCCCCAGAGTAACGGCCGTAATTCCGCCTATAAGATCCTGCAACGTCGGGTTTACAAGCAAATTTTCTATGCTCGTTCCGTGCGCGGTTCCGATAAGCCTGACACCCCTTTCTGCAATGGTTCTGCATGCCTTTGCCTCTTCGCTACGGCCGATTTCGTCGATTATAATTACTTCCGGAAAGTGATTTTCAACGGCTTCAATCATCACATCTTCCTGAGCCTTATCAAAAGGCACCTGCATTCTTCTGGCACGTCCTATTCCGGGATGCGGTATGTCGCCGTCACCTGCAATTTCATTGGACGTATCCACAACTATAACCCTTTTATTTTGCTCTATACTAAGCACACGAGCCGCTTCCCTCAGCAGGGTGGTTTTACCTACACCGGGTTTTCCCAAAAGCAAAATACTTTTATCACTTTCTATAATATCCTTAATCGGATCTATTGTTCCGAAAATCGCCCTTCCAACTCTACAGGTAAGTCCGATAATTTCGCCCCGCCTGTTTCTCATTGCGGATATTCTGTGAAGCGTCCGCTCGATACCGGCCCTATTGTCCCTATCGAATGTCCCCACACGTGAGATGACAAAATCAATCTCCTCTTTCGTAACAGGTTCTCTGCGCAAATATACGCTTCTGTCTGAAAACCTTGCTTCAGGCTCACGCCCCAGATCAAGAACAACCTCTATCAGTTTGTCAAAATCGCCGATTTGGAGAAGTTTTTCTCTGATATCAGGCGTTAATATTCCCAAAAATGCGTCTTTTTCGAATTCTTCCTGATTGTCTACTTTTTCCATACACGC
>JALSNB010000043.1 GCA_026987225.1 Caldisericaceae bacterium | reverse complement strand
TGTTTACAAATTCCGTTCCGATTTGCGTTATCTTTATAAGTTTTCTTACAGTCCCTGGATCGTTTTTAATGATGCTGTCTTTTACGACAACACAACTGCCCGGCATATTCGGAAAAATGTCCTGTGCTCTGAGTAAAATTCTAAATCCTTTCGAATGTAGAATGGATGCATAATGCTCAGGTATAAAAACTGCCTTTACCGCACCTTTTTCCATCAAAGCAACTTCCTCCATTGGTTTTGTTCTCAAGGGTTTGAACTTTACATTATATTTTTCTTCGGTAAGATTCATTATGAAATTTGCCGCACTTCCTTCTCCCGGGCATGCAATATTTGCACCGTTCAATTGATTGATATTTGAAATATTCTTTTGAGTAACGAGCTCATAACCGTACTGATGAGTTAGAGAAACGATTTTTATAGGCACACCTCGAGAATAGGCAATAATTGCGGGAATCACACAAACATATCCGACATTTATATCTCCTCGTGAAAGTGCTGTAGCAAGTTCCATTCCGGTTGCATACTGGTTAAAAGCCTTCACATCTATGCCGTATTTTTTGTATAGCCCTTTGGCCTTTGCCACATAGGCGGCCGCCGCATGATCGTTCATTTCAACTGCAAAGCTTAGGGTTGAATTTTCGGAATTTTTGCCGCATCCCGAAAGAACAAAAACGAGTATTACTAACAGTAGCGAGAACAGATACTTTTTCATATGCCTACCTCCGTGAAGAAGTTCTTTGAAATATATTTAAATCCTTGTTCTTTTCGAACAGATTTGATTTTTGCAAAACCGTTTTTGCCAATTATAACGGGGTGCAATCTTTTCTCCCCTGCTTTCGGCACTATAAATTCAAATTCTTTTCCTTTTGCATTTTTCAGTATGCTTTCCAATTCCGATTTTTCGATGCATTCTTTACTTGCGGGACACACGACTGCAAATGTCGAAAAATTACTTATACAACTTAACGCTTCCTTAACGGATGTGATAATTGGCGTTTGCTTTTTTCTATGCTCTATGAATTTTATCGGCTTGTTTGTTTTTATTTCTTGAATTTGTTGGTTT
>JALSNB010000042.1 GCA_026987225.1 Caldisericaceae bacterium | reverse complement strand
ATATTTCTTTCACAATTCGGTATATATTTCACAGTGGTGAACAAAAAAATCACCCCTCACACATCAAACAATAGATCAATCAGGGCTGCGTTTTCCTCCTCCTTTTTCGCAGCCCTTTCCTTTTTTCCGTTTACCTGTATAATTTGCAAATGGAACGGATAAAAATCGAAAAAATCGTAAGGGCAAAGAGAAAAACAGTAAGAATTGACGCTATTTCCGAAAATTCCGTGTGCATTTATGCACCTCACAATGTAAGTGTGCAAGAAATCGAAAAAATTCTTTTAAAGCATAAAAGGGCAATCGCCAAAATACTTTCTAAAGCAAAAGTAAAAAGAAAATTCGTAGAATCCGAAAAATTCCCAAACACGGGCAAATTTTACCCTCTCAAAATTGTTGAAAACCAAACCGTTCCCCTTATCTTTGAAAACGGCACTTTTCGTTTGAGTGGCAATGTAAAGGACAAAAGAAAAGCATTTTTCGAGTGGTATAAAGCCCGCTCCGCCGAAATTGTATCCGAGCGCGTCAGTGTGTTTTCGAAGCGGTGCGGTGTGGAATACCGTTCCGTGAAAATTACTTCCGCGGAAAGCAGGTGGGGCTCATGCTCCAAAAAGGGCAATTTGAATTTTTCATACAGAATCGCAATGCTTCCTCCTTTTGCAATCGATTATATTGTGGTGCATGAACTGTGCCACATCATTGAATTTAATCATTCCAAAGCGTTCTACGAACTTGTCGAAAAGGTGCTTCCTGATTACGGGAAAAGTGTGCGCTATCTGAAAGAAAACGGGTATCTGTTTCGGCTTTGACACTCTTTTGCATAATCTCCAAAAGTTATTATAATGATTATAAATAATGATAGGAGAAGAAATGAAAGATAAATTTTTGGTTTATATAATTGTTTTTGCCTTGCTTGCTTCCGTGAGTTTTGCGCTCATAGTAAGGGGAACGCGCCCTGCGGTACAGATGGGCAATGCGAAAAGCCTGTTTGAAAAACAGCTTGAGATTTCTTTGAACAACGCAAAGGATATCACGAAAAACGGAGAGTTTTTTGCAGTTAGCATAAAAGGTGTGCCTAAAATCGACATAGAAAAATATCGGCTCGTTATAGACGGGCTTGTCGATAAACCGCAATCGCTAACATATGCGGAACTCAATAATCTGTACAAAAAATCCGAAACGGAAACGCTTACCTGCGTTGCCCTGATCAGTGCAAAAGCAGTGTGGAGCGGCATTCCGTTGAAAACCGTGCTGAACATGGCGGGCGTAAAGAACGGTGCAACGGAAGTTGTTTTCTTTGCGGCGGACGGTTATTCATCCTCGATTCCGCTAAAAGAAGCATTAAAAGATAACGTAATTCTTGCAACCGAGATGAACGGGGAAATTCTCCCTCAAAAGCACGGTTTCCCGCTGAGGCTCGTTTATCCGGGGCATTACGGCTACAAATGGGTGAAATGGGTTAACCGGATAAAAGTCGTTAATTACAACTATAGGGGATTCTGGGAATCTCAGGGATACAGCGACGAGGCAAAGATAAAAGCTCCTTAAGCGCTTCCGATTTTACTCAAATTCTTTTGTGTGCTATACTTTAAAAAAGAATTTAAGGAGGCGTGATGAGAAAAAAGGGGATATTCGCAATCTTTGCGGCAATCGCACTTCTGTTTACATCGTGTGCGGCAAAACCTCTTTATATCGGTGAAGAGGACAACGGAAAAGAAATTACCGTAAAGGAAGGGACTGTTTTTTACGTGAAACTTCGCTCCAATCCCACAACCGGATACGATTGGCACATAAAATCCGTTCCGGAGAACATAGAACCTATGGGTGCGAAGGACTACATACCGGACAAAACGAAGAAAGGCGTCGTAGGTTCCGGAGGGTACACCGTTTTTAAATTCAAGGCGGCAAAGAAAGGGAGCGGTGTTCTTTCTCTTGTGTATAAAAGGAACTGGGAAGGCGAACTTCCGTCTTCGCAGGTATTTTCCGTAAAAATAAACGTTCGATAAGGAGGCAGGCATGGGCAGAGTTATCAGAGCGCCGAGAGGCACGGAACTCCACTGCAAAGGGTGGGGACAGGAAGCTGCAATGAGAATGCTGATGAACAACCTTGATCCCGAGGTTGCAGGTGATCCGGAGCACCTCATAGTTTACGGAGGCTCGGGGAAAGCGGCAAGGAATTGGGAATCGTTTGATGCAATCGTAAGAACGCTTCAAGAACTTGAAAACGACGAAACGCTCGTCGTGCAGTCCGGAAAGCCGGTTGCAGTTTTCAAAACGCATAAAGATGCGCCGCGTGTCATTATTTCCAATTCCGTGATTGTCCCGCACTGGGCAAATTGGGATTATTTCCATAAACTCGAAGCAATGGGGCTTACGATGTACGGGCAGATGACCGCAGGAAGCTGGATCTATATCGGCACACAGGGAATTCTTCAGGGCGATTACGAAACGTATGCCGCAGCGGCAAAAAAGGCATTCGGAAGTGACGATCTGCGGGGGCGTTTCTTACTTACTGCGGGACTCGGAGAAATGGGCGGTGCTCAGCCGCTTGCAGTGACGATGCTGCACGGTGTGGCGCTTGTTGTTGAAATCGATCCCGAACGCATAAAGAGGCGTATAGATACGAAATATCTCGATACGTGGACGGACAGCCTCGACGAAGCGCTAAAGATGGTCGAAGGTGCAAAGAAAAACAAAAAGGCGCTTTCGGTTGGGCTATTGGGCAATGCGGCGGAGGTTTACTCGGAACTGTTGAAGCGCGGCGTAATGCCCGATATTGTGACGGATCAGACGTCTGCGCACGATCCTATGGCGTATTATCCCGCCGGAATGACTATTGAAGAGGCGAGAAAGCTCAGGGAAGAAAACCCCGAGGAGTTCAAGAAAAAAGCGCTCGAATCAATGGTAAAGCATATGGACGCAATGGTGCAATACAAGAGGAAAGGTGTTGTGACATTTGTCTACGGAAATAACATCAGGGGCGTCACAACCGAGGCCGGATACAAAGATGCGTTTGAAGTGCCGGGGTACGTTCCCGCGTACATAAGAGATCTTTTCTCCGAAGGCAAGGGGCCGTTCCGCTGGGTTGCACTTTCCGGAGATCCTCAGGATATTTATGTTACCGATGAAGTTGTGAAAAAAGAATTTGCATACGACAAACACCTTGTGAACTGGATTGAGCTTGCGCACGAGCGTGTCAAATTTCAGGGGCTTCCCGCACGAATCTGCTGGCTCGGATACGGAGAACGCGCAAAGTTCGGGCTGATTATTAACGACCTTGTGAAGAAAGGAAAGATAAAAGCGCCTATCGTGATAGGCAGAGACCACCACGATACTGGATCCGTTGCATCACCGAACAGGGAAACCGAAAAGATGAAGGACGGATCCGATGCAATCGGTGATTGGCCCGTGCTGAATGCAATGCTTAACGTGGCAAACGGTGCGACATGGGTTTCGTTCCATCACGGCGGAGGCGTGGGCATAGGATATTCTCTGCATGCAGGCATGGTAATTGTTGCTGACGGAACGGACGATGCGGCAAGCAGGCTGGAACGGGTACTGACGGCCGACCCGGGGCTCGGTGTCGTGCGTCATGCCGATGCGGGATACGATATAGCCAAAAACTTTGCAAAAAAGAACGGTATAAAGATGCCGATGGAAAAATAAATCGCCCCTTAACAAAACTTTCCGCCCCGCCGAAAGGCGGGGTTTTGTATTTTAAAAGCAATTACTGTTTTCGGAAGGTAAAATATGCTTTACTCTTGCGAGATTATTTTTTGATACGGATATTTTTTCTTTTACGGTTTTGAAATATTTGAATTTCATATTACAATGGAAAAACTATGTATCGTATAAGTGTGAGGGAGGTAGCTATGAGATTTGGAAAATTAATGGCTTTGTTTGTCATATTGTCAATTGTTATGGCTTTTGCTTTTGTTCCGGTTTCCCGTAACATTGCAAGCGCACAAACAACTTATTATGTGTCACCGAGCGGGAGCGACTCGAATGACGGAAGTGCCGCACATCCGTGGAAAACGATTCAGCACGCAATCGATTCGGTGAGTACGGGCGACATCATACAGGTAGAGAGCGGAACATATACAGAACAGTTGAGCGTTTCAAAATCCCTGTCAATTATTGGAAGTTCCGCATCCGGCGTAACGATTGACGCAAGCGGATATATCAGCGGATACGGAATCAAAGTAACGGCCGATAGTGTCACTTTAAAAAAGTTCACGCTCAAAGGCCCTACCGGTTCAAGTGACGGATACGGAATCCACAGTGCGGGTGGGAGCAATCTCGATTACGAAAACCTTGTTGTTGAAAACTGCGGAAGATCCGGAATAGACTTTAACGGGTGCACAGGCATAACTCTCAACAATATCACGGTTAAGAATAACGGCGGAGTTGGCATTGCACTTACGGATTCGCATAACGCGACTGCCAGCAACATCACAACAAACAACAACACATGGGGCGGAATGGCGGTTTTTACTTACGGACGATACTATGCGGGAGGATCAAGCAATATAACACTTACCGGAACAAACGGTTTTAACGAACCCATACCTTTTTACACGGAAACAGGACATTACCCATCGGGTACGGATTACCCGATAACAAACCTGAACGTTTCGAATGATTTTCACTATATCGTAAGAATCCCGCAGACGGCAGTTCATAAAATTGTTTTCTATAAAACACTTAACGATGCGGTGCATTACGGTGCCGCACTTGTGACTAACAATATATCGGATGCGGTGGTAAACGGATTGGATACGATAAGCACAAACGACATTATCGATACTATTCCCGCTTCCGACTATGTGAAATATTACGTAGGAGCGGGCATGCTTATTCAATCGGCCGTTAATGCCGCTACGGACGGAGATACGATAAAAGTTCTTGCAGGCGAATTCAACGAGCAAGTTGTAGTGGATAAATCCCTTACGATTCTTTCGGACACCGAAGATTACAGAACGACAAATACCATACTTACAGGTGATATTCCCGTATTTAAGCTTACAAAAGATGCAAACAACACTACGATAAAAGGCTTCAAATTCAAGCAAGTTCACGGGCAGGGAGGGGCCGGAGATAATACAAGTCCAGGAGTTATAACGAATTCTGCAGGCTCCGAGAACGGACCTGACGGCCTTAAAGTAATTTCCAACAGCTTTGAAGACATTCACGGCCCGGCAGTTGCAACGGACGGCCCGGGTATAACTAAAAATTGGCTCATCGAAGATAATAAGATCACAAACGTGAATTGGAATAACGAGAAATCCGCACTTGCGCTTTTCTACCTGCACGACAGCGTGATAACGAGAAACATCATTGATACGACGGAATATGCGGGAATGATTTTGGATAACCTGAAAAACGTCGTAATTTCCTACAATGTAATAAAAAACACACCGCGTAAGGCCATTCAGGTTGCA
>JALSNB010000041.1 GCA_026987225.1 Caldisericaceae bacterium | reverse complement strand
GAGCGAACGAGTACCAAATCTCCTTTTTTCAGGTATTTCCCGACTGAATGTATTGCATTCGAAAAAACTTCTTTTCTTAAAACACCGTTTTGAATCGGTATTCCCACGGTAATAATAATATTGCTTGATTCTTTCATCGCTTCCTCTGGCGAAGAAGTCGGTATGAAAAGGCCTTTTTCTATATTTTCCTTTAAAATTTGCTGGATTGATTTTCCGTTGTAACTTTCGAGCACATGCGTGTCAAAATGTTTCAGTTGATCAATGTAATCCTTGTTTATATCGACTCCGAAAACACGCACCCCGAACATAGAATACGTGAGAGAGAGCGGAAGTCCTACAAATCCGAGTCCGAATACAACAATACTGTCCATAGCAATCCTCCTAACAAAGAGTTTATATAACAATTCTATACACAATCAGTAAATATAAAAATGGCGGAGAGAGTGGGATTCGAACCCACGGCAGGCTTTTGGCCCGCACACGCTCTCCAGGCGTGCACCTTCAACCGCTCGGTCATCTCTCCGCAAAATTCCAAATGAATGATAACAAATTTACGGGAAAAATCAATATCTCTATATATTTTTATTAGACGTATTGACACTGTTATAAGTTGCCATATAATAGAACAAAAGAAAGGAGAGATAAATGCAAAAGAGAATTTCCAAAAATAAGCATCCTGATTTGCGTTCTTCGATATTGCCGTTTGTCCTTATCCTCCCTACGCTCATAATAGTCTTAATGTTTACGGCATGGCCGACAATACTTTCCATCTATCAAAGTTTCTTCAGGATAAAACTGAATATCGCCAGATTCAGAACTCCGACATTCATAGGGTTGGGAAATTACATTGCCCTATTTAAATCTCCGACATTCAGGGAAGTTTTGCTAAACACATTGATATACGTAGGAGGCGTGGTGCCAATCAGCATAATCCTTGCTTTTATATTCGCACTGCTTATGAACAGAGCAATGAAAGGCATAGGGCTTGCACGGCTCGGACTGTTTTATCCGACAATTCTCCCTATGGTGAGTGCTGCAACCGTATGGATGTTCTTTTTCACTCCG
>JALSNB010000040.1 GCA_026987225.1 Caldisericaceae bacterium | reverse complement strand
TTGCAGTTTTCAGAAGAAACTCTGCCGAGGCAGGGCTTCCAAAGTGGCTTCCGCAAAACCTGATGACAGAGATAAAAAGTTTGAACCGTAATAATCCGAAAGTTCAGCAGCTTGTGTTGGAAATAAATAGCATCCACGTTAAAGAACCTAAACATCCGCCAAAAATGTTGATACTGAAAATCGAGAGCCAAATTGAAAGAATAAAGTATCAGGAATCAATCCGTAAACCTTACACTCCATCCAAACCGACTCCCGAACAGCTAAAAAATCTAAAAAAAATTCAGCCATTCTATACCGCAGGGAAACCATACTGCTTGGTAACTCCGGATAGTAATAACCAGGATGAAATAGATTTTTATAAAGCTTTGCCTCCAGATCAGCTAAAATGGTATAATTTCACATCTGTAGTTGAAATGCCGTATGCCGAGTTATTTTCCGGTGTGGAAAAAGCGGATTTGTCATCTGTTTCTCCAGGAATGAAGGGAGATCCGACACTCGGCATAATTATCTATACATTAATGAATCCCAAAACCGGGGAAGAGATTTATGATATAGCCAAATTTCCCGGGAAAGGTGCCGCTACCGCGGTTAAAGTAATGGGAAACATCGTGTATTATAAATTTAAAGACGGAGAAATTCTGGCATTTGACACAAAGTATCCTGAAGATGGCAAAACTCCTTCAAT
Source organism: Caldisericaceae bacterium (assembly GCA_026987225.1). GTDB lineage: Bacteria > Caldisericota > Caldisericia > Caldisericales > Caldisericaceae > S016-85. The sequence continues at coordinate 383 of JALSNB010000040.1, read as the reverse complement.
GAAATTTGTTTCTAAGGTGCCGTAGAGTTTAGTAAATTTATAAGGAGGTAAAAAGATGAAAAAGTATCGGGGCATTATCGCTGCGGTTTTGGTGGCTATTTTCGCCGTTAGCCTTTTATTGTACAGGGTAAATCATGTTCATCATAAGGCAAGTAAGGCACCGCCTTCGGTTAGCAGTATTTCCGTGCGGGAAGGCAGCATTCGTGATGTTATAAGCGACATTCCCGCTCAAAATAGAGATAGCGAAGAAATCCTTTTTCTAACTCCGGTATCGAACAGTACCGTTAAGGCATATACGGTTAGCATTAACGGAAAGCATCTTAACGAGCTGTTTACGCTAAATAAAGATCAGTTTAAAAATACGTTTCTTGATGGCAATCTTT
>JALSNB010000039.1 GCA_026987225.1 Caldisericaceae bacterium | reverse complement strand
GGCGGAAGCCCTCACGATAATATTTTAAACCGGCAATTGCCAAAAATATGACACATTTTAATGTGGACAAAGTCCGGTGAAATAAACAGCACGACAACATTACCAATCATCAGAATGCGGCATCGGTAACTCCAAAATCCCGGCCTGTCATTGCAACCAGGATGCAGGTGGAGATCAAGCCTGAGAGGTCACCCTGCATGCTGAGGGAATCTTCATACGGGACAGTGACTTTTTCTTTTGACAGAGAACTGCAGTTTGCCCGCAATTGTCTTGGCGTCAGCAGTGGAAGTATTTACAGCTGGAACGACTTGCAAGGGATCACTCATTTTTCCACAACCGGTTTTCCAGAGGAGGGGTATTTTTCACCTAAATGGGTTAAATACTAAACCTCAAGGTCTGCACAACCCCGCGTTCATAAGGGAATCGCCCGGGGAAGGATTTGGGGCGGAATAATTTTTTAAACTCCTTTCCGATCAGCTGGTTTCCTCTTTGTTACCCTGTCCTTTTATCCAGCCAAGGCGAATATAATACTGCTGGCCGCAATCCTCCCATTGTTCACAGGAAAAAGAAGTTGCAACTTCCTGTTGTGTGTCTGCCGTCATGGATGAATTTTCTTTACCCCGTCGTCGGCATATTCCATTTTCACGGCTCTTCATTCGAAAAAACTTGCATCGGATACAGGTTGTGTCAGACATTTTTATTAGTTCCGGTTGGTTGAGAAAAAACGGATAGAGCGGAAGTCATGAGAGGAGTGCGATTGCTTCCGATCAATTTGCAGTTAACTATTTGTCAGTCATGAATTAGTCCCCTTGATGAAAAAATACAATTATAATTTATTCTATATGGAATTGTTCCATCTTTGCCTGAGTGCAGCCTGAATTCAGGTGTAGATAAATTTATGGTAAATTTATGTTACCGAAAACCCTTATCGCCCCTTTGTTGCCCCGAACTTCTTGATCTTCTGTATTTTTGTATTATACAACATGTTGTGCGGAAAATATTTGTATCACTCTATATGTTGTGTTATAAGGAGCAAGGAGAGTTTTACGGGCTGTCGCCGATTACTGAC
>JALSNB010000038.1 GCA_026987225.1 Caldisericaceae bacterium | reverse complement strand
AATTCCGAGATTTGTTTTCTTATAACCTGCGCCTCGCTTACGGGCAAATCGTTTTTTAGCAAAATATGCCCTTCGAACAGAACGGCACCGTCGGAAAGTTGCCACAGATGCACGTGGTGCAAATTTTCAACGGCATCAACGGATAAGATATCCTTTTGAATTTCTTCCACTGCGATATTTCGAGGCGCACCCTCCATAACGATAATAACGGTTTCTTTCACGATTTTAAACGCCTCGTTCAGTATGAATGCGGAAACAATAAGCGTTATCAAAGGGTCAACCCAGTAAATTTTGTAAAAATAGATAAGCACGCCGCCAAGCACCACGCCTATCGACGAAAGCGCATCGCTCAAAAGATGAAGATACGCACTCTTTACGTTCAAACTGTGCTGCGAAGGCTTATGAAGCAGAAAAACGGACACCCAATTTGCAACAAGCCCTATCAGGGCAACATAAATCATGATTAACCCTTTAACAACTTCCGGATGGAAAAATTTGTTTACCGCTTCGAAAATAAGGTAAATGGCAACGGCTATTATAAGGCTTGAATTAAACAGGGCCGCAAGAATCTCTCCGCGTTTAAATCCGAATGTAAACGTCTCGGTGTTTTCCCGTTCGGAGAGCCGCATTGCACCGAGCGTGATAATGCCGGAAAGCGCATCGGAAAGGTTGTGTATGCCGTCCGAAATAAGTGCGAGGCTATGCGAGAAAATGCCGCCTGCAATTTCGGAAACAGTAATAATTATGTTGAGTATTACGGTAATTTTAACCTTACCTTTTGCAAGTTCACTTTCCGAATGCATACCTATTCCAACGCCTTTTTCGTGCCGTAATAGCTCAGAACGACTTTTCCGTAATGCTTTTCCTTGAATTTTTTCAACGGTTTTTCGCCGTCAAATTCACGGGGCAGCTTTTCTTCTGTCGAATGCTCCGCAATAATCCAGCTCTGCTCGTGTATAAACGGGGAACTTGCAAGCAAGCTCACGGTCATGCCTGCAATTTTTAGCGGGAATGGCGGATCGAGAAAAACAAAATCAAAAGGCCTTTCCGTTTTTTTGAGAAGTTTGTCCG
>JALSNB010000037.1 GCA_026987225.1 Caldisericaceae bacterium | reverse complement strand
CTTAACGGGTTCGATCTGGGCGACCTGCTATTTATGAAAGGGCATGTTATGATGTATTTCGGAAAACTGAAAGACGTGCATTATATATTTCACAACTTTCACAGCATATTTTACGGGAAAGATACGGGTTTTAACGGAGCCTATATTACACCTGTCACCGTTCGGTTCGGAAACGGAAAAACGGCACTTTCCGAACTTAGGAAAGGCATCAAATTTTAGCGGAAAACGTATTTTAAGAAACCAGATAAACAGAGGCTTTTTAAAAGTGCAAATCTTTCAAAACAGCCCCGAAAAGTGAAAAATGCGATGAAACCCTGTTTTAACCTGCATTTCTAACATGCCATTTTTTTGAACGCTGACGCATTTTTAGGGGTAATAGGCCGCATATACCCCAAGTTTTAGTTTCTCGTGCGTTTAAACGGCAAATTCCGTTTAGCCCTGATTTTATCAGTGTTTTTAAGGTATTATTTTTGCAAAAAGTGAGGGAGTCGCTATTTTACAAAACGCTTTTGGCGTATTATAATAAAGAGCTATGAAAAAACTAACGGTCGTGATGCTGATTTTCCTTTTTGTTTTTACCGCAGGGTGCGGCAACGTGCGGCAAAGCGGAAAATTGAAAGTTGCCGCAACGATTTTTCCTATTTACGATTTTGTCAAAAATATCGGCGGCGAATTTGTCGAACCGATTTTGATAGTTCGGCCCGGTGAAAGCCCGCATACGTTTTCCCCTACGATTCGTGACTTGAAGCGTATAAAGGGAGCAAAGGCAATATTTGTGAATAATTTCGGATTGGACGAATGGGTGAAAAAGATTGCAAGCAGTGCCGGAATAAAAAACATTGTAAACGTAAACGAAACTCTTAGCTCTGTCGTAAAGGCGCATAACGGCAACCCGCACCTCTGGCTGAACCCCGACTATGCAATCGAAGAGTGCCGCATCATAAGGGATACGCTCTGCAGGATAGATCCCCCGCACAGCAAAGCGTATGAGAAAAACTTCGAAAATTACACGGAAAAAATAAAAGCGGAATCCGAAGAGATAAAAAAGGAACTTTCCGATTTGAAAAACAAAA
>JALSNB010000036.1 GCA_026987225.1 Caldisericaceae bacterium | reverse complement strand
ATTATTGCGATTGCGTCGTCAATGCCGCAATCCGTATCTATGATTATTTTTTTCATTTTACGGTAACCTTTCTTAGGAATTCGTCTATCTCTTCCCTTTTGGGGAATGAAGCTGCCGCACCTTTTCTTGTTACGGAAATTGCAGCGGCTGCAGATGCAAACAGCACGCTTTCTTTTATTGTTTTGCCTTCGGAAAGTGCCGCGGCAAAAGCGCCGTTAAATGTGTCCCCCGCTCCCGTCGTATCTATTGCATTCACTTCGAATGCCGGCATTTCAAAACGTTCGTTTTTCCCTATGTAGTTTACGCCTTTGCTCCCGCGCTTTTCTATAATATTTTCCGCTCCCATTTCAAGTAGTTTTTCCGTGCCCGCTCCGTCCGTAAGGCTCATTATTTCGACTTCGTTCGGAGTAATAAAATTTGCATACGGGATTACGCCTTTCAGCGCGCCGTTTACTGGTGCGGGATCGAATATTACAACTGCGTTTTTCTCCCTTGCGGTTTTTGCCGCACTTTTAAGAATTTTTGCGTCGATTTCTCCTTGAAGCATCAATATGTCTTTTTCAGTGAGGCGTTCTTTCAAAAAAGAAAGTTCTTCTCCGTTTACGAATCCGTTTGCCCCGTGAATAATAACGATTTTGTTTTCTCCTTTTGAATTTACATTGATCATTGCGATGCCTGTGAACGTCCCTTTTTCTTTTTTTACATGGAGTTTTACGCCGTTTTCCGTAAGATTCCTCAGAACGAATTCACCGAAGTAGTCATCACCTGTGCGCCCTATGAACACTGTTTCTCCGCCCGCTTTTTTTGCGGCTATCGCCTGATTTGCGCCTTTTCCTCCTTGATTCAAAAGAAAATCGTTTCCGACAAGAGTTTCCCCTGATTCGGGAAATCTGTCCGAGTATAGCACCAAATCCGCGTTTATGCTCCCTAAAACGTAAATCATTCGCTCCTCTCTTTTTTTGTCCATTATATAAGAAATTTTTGCGGCTGTCAAATTGATTAATCTTTATTATTTGCGTGCGATTTAAAATAGAGCAAAAGCATCTGAATGTCTGCCGGGCGAACACCGGAGATACGCATTG
>JALSNB010000035.1 GCA_026987225.1 Caldisericaceae bacterium | reverse complement strand
GAAAAGAGATGCGGTAGGCGTATGCACAAAATGCGGAAAGGCGGTATGCCCTGAAGAAGCAGTTGTGATAAACGGAAAGCTCTACTGCAAGGAGTGTGCGGAAAAAGTAAAAGAGGAGGAAGCGCATCCCAAAAAATTGCATAAATCCGTGCGCAACAGAATGCTGGGCGGTGTGTGCGGCGGTATCGGCGAATATCTCAACATCGATCCTACTGTGGTGAGAATCATATTTGTCCTGCTCATATTTATTCCAAGAGGTGCCCTTATCGTATTTCTTCTCTACCTGCTTCTATGGATCATAATGCCCGAAGGTGAGTAAGATATGAAATGCTACGACCATCCTGAGCGTGATGCGGTAGGCATTTGCTCGCTATGCGGAAAAGGCGTATGTGAGGAAGATGCCGTTTATATAAACGGAAAACTCTACTGCAAAGCATGCGCCAAAAAAGTTTTGACTGGCAAGAATAAAAAACTCTACAGATCGAGAAGAAACTCTTCCATATGCGGCGTATGCGGAGGCCTTGCGGAATATGCGGACGTAGATGCGACTCTGATAAGGGTTTTGTGGGTTATTGTTACGCTTCTCACCGGAATTATCCCCGGAATAATCATATACTTTATTATGTGCGTGATAATGCCAAAGGAACCGAAAGAATAGCCCTACCTACCCTTTAGAATATCCTTAAAATCCGTTAGCTCCGCAACTCTCCTTACGGCATCTTCCGTGAGTTTGTTTGTCACGTGCGTGTATTTCATTGTAGTGTTAAGAGAGCTGTGCCCGAGAAGTTCGCTGATCGTAATGGGGTTTACGCCCGACTCAAGCGCAAGCGTTGCAAACGTATGCCTCAATTTATGAGGTGTGATATGTTTTGACAGGTGCGCCTTACTCGCATATTTTTTAACGATGAGTTGCACGGAGAGCGGCGTGAGTTTTTGCCCGTATTTACTGACAAAAAGATACCTGCTTCTGCTTCCCCGTTCTTTCAAATAGGATTTGAGCAGATTGCCGAGATCGGATGTAATCGGAATGATGCGCTCCTTCTCGCCTTTCCCCAACACACGCACAGTATTGGAAACAAAATC
>JALSNB010000034.1 GCA_026987225.1 Caldisericaceae bacterium | reverse complement strand
AAAAACGGGACAAATATTGAGGGAAAAAGGATTCAATCTGAACCTTGCCCCTGTCATAGACGTTTATTTGAAAGCGGGAAACCATATAGGCATAAGGAGTTTCGGAAGTAACGAGAAAAGGGTTGCCGCACTTTCCGTGTCTGCGATAAATGGCCTGCACGAAGCGGGTGTTATGACAACGGTAAAACATTTCATAGGTTACGGAGGTGCGTTGAAAGATCCGCACAAAGGCCTGCCCGTTTTCATATCAGGCGAAGACGGGCTGAGAAAAGCGCTTTACCCGTTCGAAAAAACGGCGAAACATACGGATTTTATCATGAGTGCGCACATCATTGTAAAAGAACTTGACAGGGAGATGCCTGTCACGTTTTCGAAAAACGCACTGACATTTTTGAGAATAAAAAGCGGATTCAGAGGCCCGATTATTTCGGACTGCCTCGAAATGGGCGGTGCCGCAATCTTTCCGCCCGGAGAAACGGCGCTTAATGCCTTGCGCGCAGGAAACGACATGCTGATCGTATCGCATACTCTTTCCGTTCAAAAAGAGATGTTTAAGGCCGTTGAAAAGAAAGGCGGGAAAGATACGGAAAGAGCCGTTATGCGTATCGAGAGTTTGAAAAAAAGAAAGTTTGCGGAAAGCAAAACAGGAGCTCTTGAAAAATACGTGACGGTTGTAAAAGACAGCGGATTTATCCCGCAAAACGATTTCCATTTCCTGCACCCGAACGTAACGGAAGAGGTTCAGGTGGAAGAAATGGGAAAAATCGTAGGAAACTTTCCGCTTGATACGGACAGTTCGGACATCGAAAAATTCGCATCGTTCGAAAACGAGCATGCGGTTATGGAAGTTTACAACGCATTCAGGCACAAAGGGCAAATTGCGCTTGCAAAAAAGATAAAGCAAAATGGCAAAAAACTATGCGTCATCGTGGCAGGCGATCCTGCCGACATACCGCTTTTTCGATTTGCCGATTGTGTCATCGCAACGCTTTCCCCGTTGAGCGGCATTATGGAATACGCACTGAAAGCGGTAGAAGGAAAAGAAAAATTCGGCGGGATACTTCCCGTTTCGGAGGAAATATG
>JALSNB010000033.1 GCA_026987225.1 Caldisericaceae bacterium | reverse complement strand
CAATGAGCCGAAGAACGTTCCAAGCGGCAAATTGCCACCTATGGATGCCGCTGCTATCGCAATAAATCCTCTGCCTGCCGTCATATCTCTCGAAAACCACGATACGTATCCCATGGATAGGTAAAGGCCTCCCAATGCACCGAAAAATCCGGAAAGAAGAAGCGAATACATCTTTACCTTTTTAACATCCACGCCGACAGATTCGGCTGCATCGGGATTCTGCCCTACAGCCCTGATTCTCAGCCCCAGCGGAGTTCTGTATATGAGATAGTAAAATGCGATTACAGAGAGCAGTGCAACGTAAGTAAGCACGTTCAGTCCGCTGAACATTTTGCCTATAACCGGGATTTTGTCTATGACGGGTATTCTGTAAGAGGGGAAAACAAGGCTTTTTAACGAGCTCGTCGTGCCTTTGTCGTGTGCAAAAATGTACGTAAGGAAAACCGTTATTCCGGATGCAAACATGTTCAGCGCGATTGCCGCAATAATAATATCCGCTTTGAGGTTTAAGTGGAAATATCCGAGCAGTGCCGCAATGCCCACTCCGGCAAGTATTCCCGCAATAAGTGCAAGCCATAAACTGCCCGTGAATGCGCTGACTAACACACCCACAAATGCGGCGACTAACATAATACCTTCCAGAGCGATGTTTATCGATCCTGAAAGTGCCGTTATCGCAACACCGATTGCAGGGAACAGTATCGGTGTTGTTACCCTGAGTGTCGCAAATACGAAGTTTGAAGAAAATATGCTTTTAAGCAGCGGGTTCATTTTTTACCTCCTTTGCGGCTGCTTCTTTTACCGTAATCCTGTATTTCCACTGAGAGAGGAACGCTTCTGCAGTGATGAGCAGTATAATGATGGATTCTATTACGGTTACCATTTCGGAAGGAACGTCGGAAAGAAGGTTTAGGACCTGTCCGCCGACTCTCAAATAGGCGAGGAACAGTGAAGCGAATATGATCAGAATAGGATGGTTGTGTCCTATGATTGCAACAACGATTCCGTCCCATCCGTATCCCGGGCTCATCTGCCAGTTGAACCTGTGATGTATGCCCATAACTTCCACCATTCCGCCGACGCCTGCGATAAATCCGCCGATTACCTGAGAGAGCACGATTACTTTAAACGTATTTATTCCTCCGTATTTTGCAAAGTGCAAATTGAAACCTGTCATCCTGATTTCGTATCCGAGCTTCGTATGGTAGAGGAAATAGTAAACGAGAATGGCAAAAACAAGTGCGAGGATAATGCCGAGATGTATTCTTGTTCCGGGAACGAACTGCTTCAGCCACGTGGCCTTCGGAAGCTCGTAAGAGACAAGGAATCCCGCTTTTTTATCCCTGAAATGGTAGTTAATCATGTATAATCCGAAGAAGTATGCAACATAGTTCAGCATAAGACTCGATACGAGTTCGTCCACTTTCCATTTCGCCTTCAGTATGCCGGGAATATATCCCCATCCCGCTCCGACAAGCCCTGCAAAAATAAGAACCATAACGGCGTACATAAACACGGGGAAGTGAAATGAAAGGGCAAAAGCGGTGCCGAGTGCCGCACCGAGATAAATTTCACCTTCCTGTCCTATGTTGAACTGCGCAGCCTGAAACGGTATGGAAACAGCGAGCCCGCCGAACAGAATGGGAGTTGCCGTTTCGAATAGGTTCCCTATCCTGCTTCTCGTCATGAACGGCCCTGTCAGGAAATACCTGAGGGAATCTCCGGGCGATTTGCTGATTATGAAAATAACGAGCACGCTGATCAAAACGCCTATGATAATTGCAATAATCGTTCTTATCATGTTGAAGTATTTCAGTATGAATTTTTCCACTTTACACCTCCCTCTTCACTCCGAGCATGTACGGCCCGAGGTCTTTTCCCGTGAGGTTTTCCACGTCGTCGAAACGTGCCACGATTTCCCCGTTGTAAATCACTATTATACGGCTGGAAAGTTCAAGCACTTCGTCCAGATCGGCTGATACGAGGAAAATTGCGCTTCCCTTATCCCTTGCGTCTTTCAGGAATTTATGAACGAGTTCTTCCGAACCTACATCTATGCCGCGCACAGGTTGGTCTGCAATGATTACGGACGGATTCATCGAAAGTTCTCTTGCCACAACGACTTTCTGAATGTTTCCTCCGGACAGTGCCGATATGGGCGCATCGGCCGACGGGGCAAGCACGTTGAATTTCTTGATAATTTCGTTCACGTATTTTGTTACGTATTTCCAATCAACCAATATGCCTTTTGAAAACGGAGATTTGTAGTATCTGTCGACTATGATATTTTCTTTTATCGATGCGGCTTCCGCAACACCGTTTTTCATTCTGTCTTCGGGTATGTGCGAAACGCCTTTTTCACGTATCGCACGAGGCGTTTTTCCGCTCATCTCCTCGCCGTTTATTACGACGCTCCCTGAGAGCGGTTTTCTCAGGCCTGTCAGGATTTCGACGAGTTCCGTTTGCCCGTTTCCTTCGACTCCTGCAACTCCGAGAATTTCTCCTGCTTTTACTTCGAATGAGATACCTTTCAGCACTTCGACGTTTTCCTTGTTCACATATCTCAGATTTTTTACGGACAGAAGAGGTTTTCCGACTTTTGGCGACGGCGCGATTCTTTCGAATTTTATCTCTCTTCCCACCATAAGTTCTGCGATCTGGTGTTCGGTGAGTTCGGCCGCATCTTTCGTTGCGATTACCTTTCCGTCCCTTATCACCGTTACTTCGTCGGCAATTTCTTTTACTTCTTTGAGTTTGTGCGATATGAAAATAATTGTTTTTCCGTGCTTTTTAAGATCTTTTAACGTTTTAAACAGCGATTCCGTTTCCTGTGGCGTAAGCACGGCTGTCGGTTCGTCCAATATGAGGAGTTCCGCATTTCTTAAAAGGGCTTTGAGGATTTCGACTCTTTGCCTCACCCCGATCGGTAAATCCCTCACTTTTTTTGATAGAGGAACTTCCATTCCGAATTCTTTCGTTATTTTTTTTGCGATATCCACAGCCTTTTTCGTATCAAGGAAGATTTTCCATTTTCTTGGCTCTATGCCCAATGTAAGGTTTTCCGCAACCGTTAAATCCGGGGCAAGCATGAGGTGTTGATGCACCATTCCGATTCCGTTTTTGATCGCATCAAGTGGGCTCTTGAAACGAACCTCTTTGCCTTTGTAAATGATTTTGCCTTCCTGCGGCTTTTCGATTCCGAAAAGGATTTTCATAAGGGTCGTTTTACCGGCCCCGTTTTCTCCGACGAGCGCATGAATCGTGTTTTTCTTTATGTCGAAAGATATGCCTTTATTTGCAACAACTCCGTTCGGATATACTTTTACAATGTTTTGTATGGATAGTATCGTATCCATGTTGCCTCCATTTTATAAAATAAAAGGGGGCCTATAGCCCCCTTGCCGTTACGAATAGATTCATTTAACTTCCGAAAGCGGTTTGCACCTTTATTTCGCCGTTTATGATTTTTTGTTCTAACTCTTTTATCTTGTCTCTGAACTCTTTGGGAACGAGTTTCTCGTAATTTTCGTTGTCTGCGACTGCAATGCCGTCTTCTTTGAGTCCCAATGCTTCCGCCTTACCGAACTCAAGTTTTCCTTCTTTGTAGAGTTTTATCGCCCTGTATATCGATTTGTCAACGTTCTTTTTCATTGACGTTACGATGTGGGCTGCTTTTTCCGGGTCGCTGTCTTTAAACATAATATACTGATCCGAGTCAACGCCTATTGCATATTTGTCCTTTTCTTTCGCTGCATCGAGAAGCCCTATTCCCGTTTCGCCGGCAACGTTGAATGCAATGTCAGCACCCTGATCGTACTGTGCAAGCACAAGCTCTTTTCCTTTTGCCGGGTCGTTGAACGAACCTGCATAAGACACAAGCACTTTCACGTCCGGGTCAATGTAATGCGCACCCTGAATGTATCCCACTTTGAAGTCGTTAATAACGGGTATGTCCATTCCGCCGAGGAATCCTATCACTTTTTGCGGATTTGCTTTCGGCATGTTGGATTCCGTGATCATTGCGGCAAGTGCGCCCACTAAGAACGAGCCCTCGTTCTGTTTGTAAAGGATCGAATAGACATTACTCAGATCGTACTTATTGTAATCCACTGTAGTATCGAATATGATGTATTTCTTATCCTTGTGTTTGGGTGCGATTTTTTGCAACGCATCTACCATCTGCCACGTACCTACGATGATGATATCCCAATCTCCTTCAGAGAGCTGTTCAAGATCCGGTTCCCATTTTGACGGATCATATCCGCCTTCGATCGTTTTTCCCTCAACGCCGAAATCCTTCTCAATCATCTGCATTCCTCTGTTTGCAGAATCGAAGAATGACTTGTCACCGAGCGTTCCGTTGAGATACAGTACCACCTTCAGTTTCTTTTCAGCCTGTTTGTTCCCTCCTTGCTGGTTTGCCTGCTTTTTGCCGCATCCCGGCATTACGAGTGCCGTGATGACGAACATCACAACAAGCAGGACGACGATTACCTTTCTTTTCATAACTAACCTCCTTTGTATTTAAAATTTTTAACACTAACGGGTTGTGTTAACGAGGAGGCGTTTGAATTCTTCCGGCTCTATCTCGGTTATAATTTCCATTCTTTCTCCCTCCTTCAGAATACTTGCCCCCCTCAAACTATTTTTATTCAATTCCATTTCCATATTACCAATAATTTTGTGTTTTGCAACTTTTTCGCTTATTGCGTATGCCATTGCCACTGGATCGGGGAATACGGCCGCCCTCATTCCGTAGAATTGCTCCATAAAAGTCATCGGCGTTTCTTCGAGGTTCAGGATAAACTCTCCCACTTTACTGCCTTTAACGATATTCAAAAGTTCTTTTTCAAGGATAACGTTTTTAAGAATCGGATCCCACGGCACGATAGTAAGCGGTATTTTCGTGTCGAATACGAACTGTGCGGCTTCCGGGTCAAAAAAGAAATTGAATTCTGCAAACCGCGTGACATTGCCCTGGTAAAGCGCACCGCCCATTGAAATAATGCGCCCTATAAGCGTTTCGAGTTCGGGATAAAGGTTTATTGCCATTGCGATGTTTGTCAGCGGCCCGAGCGTTACAACCGTTACGCCGGGATTTTCTTTTGCCATTTCGAACAGTGCAACCGGTGCAGGCGTTTTATCTTCCCGCCTTTTCGCCTTTTCTATTTTTACGTCTCCAAGCCCGTTTTTCCCGTGTATTTTTACGCTTTCCACGCGGTTTTTTACAGTTGGTTTGTGCGCTCCTTTGTAAACCAGTATATCGTCCCTTCCTATGAAGTGAAGCACTCTCAAAACGTTTTCCGTTACTTGATTTACTTCCGTATTTCCGCTAACTGTTGTGATGCCCAAAACGTCAAGCCCGTTTTTAACGGCCATCATTATTGCGATTGCGTCGTCAATGCCGCAATCCGTATCTATGATTATTTTTTTCATTTTACGGTAACCTTTCTTAGGAATTCGTCTATCTCTTCCCTTTTGGGGAATGAAGCTGCCGCACCTTTTCT
>JALSNB010000032.1 GCA_026987225.1 Caldisericaceae bacterium | reverse complement strand
TTTATATCGTTCTGTTTTATTATCGCCTGAATAATTAAATCTCTCTTTATATCCGTTATAACTCCTTCTCTTACATCCTTTTCAAAATCTTCCATTGTTTTTTTCTCTGAGGCAAGGAGATCTTCTATTTTAACTCCGTGCTTGAGATACTGATTTCTTAGATCCTCAATTCTTCTTTTGGTTTCATTATCCACAAGTTTTTCAGGAAGTTCGACATTTAACTCTTTTGCAAGAATATTCAGCGCTTCATCGCCTTTGCTTTCTTCAGCCTGAAGTTTTCTATTTTTAATCGCTTCTTCTTTTATCTTATTTTTCATGTCTTCAAGGTTCTCAAATCCGGCATCCTTTGCAAGCTCATCATCAATTTCAGGAACGTTTTTCTCTTTTACGGAAACAACTTTTACTTCAATAACGGTATCTTTATATTTAACCTCGAACTCGTCGCCTTTCTTCTTGCCGACGATTTTTTGATCGAAATCTCCGACAAACTGATTCTTTACCGCTTCCACCGTAACGCTCTTCCACTCCGTATTTTTACTGTTTTTGAATCTGTATTGAAGTTCGACAAGATCGCCTTCTTTTACTGGCCGCTCAACCGGTTTAATCTCCGTGAACGTTTTCTGCAATTCCTTTATTTTTCCATCCACTTCTTTTTCAATATCTTCTATTTTGAAGGGAACTTCTATCTTTTCAGGCACGTTAACCTTCACTTCTGGCAAAAATTCTACGGTAAAAGTGCATACAAGCTCGTCTTCGGTAATTTTATCGATTTTAACTTCCGGTTGAACCACAGGATTAACATTTTCTTTTTTAAGCAGTTCGTCAAAGTTTTTTTGAAGCAAAATATCGGTTGCTTCTTCCAACAGCCTTCCGCTTCCCACAAAGGGAAGTCCTATTTCATAAGGTGCCTTGCCCTGCCTGAACCCCGGAACCCGAACATTTTTAATGAGTTTTTTATATGCCTGCCTTTTGGCATTTTCTATCTCTTCCTTATTGTTTTTGGTTTCAAAAACAATTTTCGTTTCTGTTTTTTCTTTGACTTTGTATTCCATCTTTCTACCCCTTTCTAATATAAAAATGGTGCGAAGGGCGGGACTTGAACCCGCATGGGTTTCCCCACTGGATCCTAAGTCCAGCGCGTCTTCCAATTCCGCCACCCTCGCACTTTCCTCTGTTTCATTACCATAAAAAATGGTGGGTCCTGCGGGACTCGAACCCGCAACCCACGGATTAAGAGTCCGTTGCTCTACCAATTGAGCCAAGGACCCACCTATAAAGTAATACATGGCGCGCCTAGCAGGAGTCGAACCCGCAACCAACGGATCCGAAGTCCGCCGCTCTATCCATTGAGCTATAGGCGCTTCGTTTCTTCCTGGTGCGCCCAACAGGATTTGAACCTGTGGCCTGCGGATTAGGAATCCGCCGCTCTATCCTACTGAGCTATGGGCGCAATAACCCAGTATTCTTACTGGGGTGGGTGAGGAGATTCGAACTCCCAACAACCGGATCCACAGTCCGGTACTCTAACCATTGAGCTACACCCACCATCTCTGGCGCGCCCAGCCGGATTCGAACCAGCGACCGACGGATTAGAAATCCGTTGCTCTATCCTGCTGAGCTATGGGCGCAGCCTATAACTGTTACTGGTCGGGGCGAGAGGATTCGAACCTCCGGTCTCATGGTCCCAAACCATGCGCGTTACCAAACTACGCCACACCCCGCACAGCATATTTTATAGAGAAACGCTAAAAAATCAAGTATCTCAATTGTCAATTTTGAAATTTTTCCATGAAAATTTCGCTCTTAGCTCGTTCCCAATTAGTGCAAAAAGGGCAATTTTTTGGAAAGCCTATATCCTTTACACGCGCAAAACATCTAACTGTTTATCATGCCAAATAAAAATTTATACGAAATTTAGCTAAAATTAAACTTTGGCTTAGATTCTATAAAGTAAACGGATAACGCTCGGAATCGATTAAACACTTCTAAAACGGCTACTTTCGGAATTGCGAATTATACCTAACAAAAATATACTGTTTATTAAGCTTTTTAAATATCAATACGTGCTACTTCACCAATATCTATGTCAAGAAAAATATTCGCTTTGTCAAGAAAAGCTTCCTTATCGCCGGTGGTAAGAAATTTACGAGAGGAAAATCGGTTTTTAGCATAAAGATTGTTTTTGCTGAAATATTCGGTAAGCTTGGCACTTACTTCGTAGGAAGGGTCAACGATGTTTACATTTTTCCCTACAACAGTGCGAACAACTCTGTAAAGAAACGGGAAATGAGTGCATCCGAGAATCAGTGTGTCCACCTCTTTTTTTAACATATCGGATAATTTTTCTTCCGCAAGAAGAAATGCCTTTTTATTTTCACTGTTCCCGTCCTCCACAAGATTTACGAGTTCTTGAGAGCCGACTTCGAAAACCGATGCATTCTCGTTTAATCTATGAATTTCATTTCTGTACGCATGCGTTTTAGCGGTAAGCGGAGTTGATATAACGCCTATCTTCAAATTCTTCGTTGTTTTGAGTGCAAGCTCGGCACCTGCCTGAATCATTCCGAAAACAGGAATATCCGTTGCAACACTTTGAAGATACGGTATTGCAACGGAAGAAACCGTATTGCATGCAACAACAATTGCCTTTACACCAACAGATATAAGGTATCTAACAATCCTTTCGGAAAGTTTTATAATTTCCTGCTCGCTCTTCGTACCATAAGGAAAATTTCGAGAATCCGCAATGTATATAAAATTCTCGTAAGGAAAATCTCTCATTAAAACATTCATTACTCCGAGCCCACCCACGCCGGAGTCAAAAACACCTACGGGCAAATCTTTTTTATCCACCCTTGCTTGTCCCCGTTAAATAGGTGACTATGCCGTCACGCAGCGCCTTTGCAACTTTATCCAAAAATGACTGCTGTTTACACAATGCTTCTTCGTGCGGATTGGACACAAAAACAACTTCGGTCAGTATAGCAGGCATTGTCGTGACATTTCTGCAAACATACAAGTAATCCCGCTTCACACCTCTGTCGGTTGTGCCCAACTCACTTACAAGGGCATGCTGTATAACCTCGGCAAGTTTCAGAGAATCGCTGTGCCAGTAGTAAGTTTCCGTTCCGTGTGCCTCAGGGCTAACCGATGCGTTCAGATGAATTGACATGAACAGATCTCCGCCAGAATTGTTAGCAATAGCGCATCTCTGAGCAAGGGTCGGGTTATGCGGATTATCAAGAGTATCATGAGTGAGGATTACTTTTGCACCATCGGCTTCGAGCAATTTCTTTAGCTTTTTGGCAATTTCAAGCACAACGACACCTTCTTTAACACCCGTAGGGCCGGTCGCCCCGGTGTCGAGATAAGGGCCGGAATAACTCCCGTGCCCGGGATCTATAACTATAATTCTACCGGATAAAATCCCTTTCTTTTCTGCGGATTTTTCTATAATCACTTTTCTTCCTGCGGTTATAATCTGCTTGCCCTGCTCTTTTACAATAATCTCCGGCGGATTATCACCGTTTCTGCTTTTGCTGTAAAGTTTATCCTTAAAATTTCCGCTCTCGGCAAAAATAATATAGCTTCCGTTTTCTTTTTTTATTTTCGGGGGCATAGAGAAAGTAAACTCCAATTTTCCCGAAGTCTCCGAAAAGTCAGTTAAAACAGGATCTATATAAATCGTATTGTTAATGTTCACAACAGAGAAGCTAAAATCACTCATTAAAGCAAGGAGCGATATATATATATCACCGTCTTTTTTTGTAAAATCCTTTTGAGATACGTTTACCGCTCTGTCCAAAAAACTAACCGTTAGATTGCCGTTATTATCCGAATACTTTCCGTTAAAAACACTCAATATACTGCTTAAATCCACGTATTCAACATTGTTAAACGTAAAAACAGGTGCGTATATCTCCGAATTTGCAAGTTCCACACGCTTTTCGCCCTTTTTAGGAAGCTCCAAATTTACAACAAAAATACCTTTGTCAAAATACGCTTTAAACGGAATCCTATCCGTCAAATCCACAATAACATTTGCAGTAAGTCCGTTTTGAGAATATCGAACACGCACTATGGGCAAAACATTCACAAGCAACGCATTGCTACCTTTGGAAAGGAGTGTGTTTTTAAACGACAAATTAAGCCTTATCGGGTTTTCAAGCGTAGAAATGGCAGGCTTTTCAAGGCTGTTACCATAGATTAACACGTTTATACCGTTGGATGCAATCTGCCACGTAACGTTGGAAATTGTCGCTTTGCTTGTTGTGTGGAGATTTATCAAATCCGATCTTATCCATCCTGTTTTTCCGTTCGCTTTTACCTCATACCATATTTCATTTTTTACGTTTTTTGCAACACCGGTAATGGAGCATGACGTATCTTTCGAAAGCACTTCTTCTATTGCATAAGAAGTTGACGGCCCTTCACGCAAATTAACATAGTCTATAACATTTCCGTTTCCGCCAATCGGTGAAAGATCCAATTCTGGCAGATTTTTTATAGAGAATAGCGGAGAATAACCCCATCCTGTTTTGCCCTTGTATTGAATTTCTATCCATGTTTCACCGCTGTCATTTTTTGCAATTCCTACAATAGGCACGCTGTCCCCTTTTAAGACAAGCCCTATCTTATCGTAGTCGAGAGACGGCCCGCTTCTGATATTAATGTAATAATTAGCCACGGCAACCGGATTTTCCAAAGTGGTATCCGACGAATTACCGTCTTCCGAAGTTTTTTTAGGCTCAATCTTTTCGGTAAGCCAACCTGCAATATAAAAATACTTACCGCCTTTTTCGTATCGATACCATTTCTTTCCGTCGGAACGCAGTATTATACGTGTGATATGTTCTTCGTCACCTTTGCTAAGGACATCGCTTACAGGAAACTCCGTTCCGGGACCTTTCCTCACATTTAATACATCCGTGGAGACTCTAACGTTAAAATCCGCATTTTG
Source organism: Caldisericaceae bacterium (assembly GCA_026987225.1). Classification (GTDB taxonomy): domain Bacteria; phylum Caldisericota; class Caldisericia; order Caldisericales; family Caldisericaceae; genus S016-85. The sequence goes on along the minus strand of JALSNB010000032.1, from coordinate 556 downwards.
CCCGCTTATCGAAATTCCCGTATTATTCGTAAGCCATGAAGCAATATAAACAACTTTGTTTTTGTCAAAATCATATACCCTGAACCATAGATCTCCGCTGCTGCTGTATTTTTTGGAAAGCAGTTCCAAAACAGTACCTTGAGGCAATTGATATTCCACTTTATAGGATAATCCCGGTCCGTTCCTCACATTAACAGGGCCTTCATTTACAGAAATGAGAGGAAAACCGTTTTCGGCATATACGGGTAATGATACGAACAAAAATACAAATACCAACAGAAAAATTAGAAATTTTTTCATTTTAGCCTCCTTATCCTACTCATTTCTTCTTTTGCTCTTCTCTCTTCGATTTTGCGTTTGTTTCCAAACATCTTTTTAGCACGAACAAGTGCAATGGTTAATTTTATTCTGTTATTGGACGTATGCACGTCTACCGGAAGAATTGTTAATCCCTTTTCTTTTGCCTTTGTGCTCCAACGAATAATCTCGAACTTATGAAGCAAAAGTTTTCTCCTTCTTCTTTCGCCTTTCCCGCCGTGAAGTGAAGAATTACCTG
>JALSNB010000031.1 GCA_026987225.1 Caldisericaceae bacterium | reverse complement strand
AGCAGCAAAATTCACGGGCGTGTCGTGCAGAAAATCGGTATAAAAGACATTGTTTTCCCGGAGCAGGACATGGGCGTAAGAATTGCGAACAAAATCGCATCGACAAATATATTGGATTATATTTCCATTTCTAAAGAGTTCGATCTTGTGGAATACAAGGCAGTTAAAAAATTAGAGGGCGCAACGCTCAAAGAGCTCTCTTTGCGAAACAGATTCGGCATCACTGTTATTGCCGTAAAAAGGGATTCGAGCGTTATCGTATCCCCGTCTGCGGATGAAAAAATACTTGAAGGAGACACGCTTTTCCTTGTCGGAAAAACGGAAGACATCAAAAGATTTGAAAAGGAGTATGCAAAATGATAAAACTCATTTCACTGGACCTGTGGGATACGCTCATTACCGATCCGGGAAGTTTGGAAGAGGAAAGGGACTTGGAGCGCGCAAAGTTTATAAAAAACGTTTTGAACCTCAAAGAAAGCGATATTGACACGATAATGAAGTTTTTCAGGGATCTCGTGCACAGTTTCAAAAACCCCTCGAAAGAGAACGAATGGGCGATTATGCCTGAGACGCAACTTAACAAACTTTTTGACATTCTGCATGTTCGGCCGAACAGGGCACAGTTCGAAGAAATTCTGAAAGTGTACGAAGAGGAAGCGCTGAGGAAACCGCCCGCACTCACCGAGGAAGACCTTCCACAAACGCTTGCCGAACTGAAAAAACACTTTAAACTTGCCCTTATATCGAATACTGGCAGAGTGCCCGGCAGAGTGCTTCAAAAAATACTGAAAGATATGGGGCTGCTCTGTTTCTTTGACGTTTTAACGTTTTCCGACGAGATAAGAAGGAGAAAACCGGATCCGGAAATATTCCTCGTTACGTGTGAACGTGCATGCGTAAAGCCTGACGAAGCGGTGCATGTCGGGGATTCGGTAAATATCGATTTCATAGGCGCGGAAAATGCAAATATCCGTCCGCTTCTCTATTCGCCTCCGCCCAAAGAGCCGAAACGGACGCCGTTTATAAGAAGCTTAAAGGAGATAAAGGAGGTAGTGAAAAAACTTTATGATTAAAATTGACGGGGAATC
>JALSNB010000030.1 GCA_026987225.1 Caldisericaceae bacterium | reverse complement strand
CCACCGCCTTTTTTGCTACCACCGAACGGATTTTTTCGCGTTTTGATCTTCTTAAAAATGTTTTCATCAGGTATGTCCAAAATTTTGTCCCCTTCTTTCAGTCCCGATAAAATTTCGGTATAGTTATCGGACGAAGCGCCTACTTCCACATACCGCTTTTCCATGCTGCCATCCGCTTTGACAAGTATTACGTAGCTTTTCCCGTTTTCCGTAGCAACGGACTCTATGGGAACCGCAAGCACATTTTTCTTTACCGCGGTTGTAATATCAATCGTAGCGCTTAATCCGTCCTTAACGTTCAAATCTGTTTTCGGGAGGCTTATCTTCACTTCATATGCCTGAACTCCCTGATTTGTCATCTTGGTTGTATAGGCAACGGATTCAACCTTGCCGTTAAGTGTTTTGTAAGGAAAAGCATCAAAAGAAATTACCGCATCCTGTCCGTTTTTTATATTCACGGCATCGATTTCGTCCGCATTTGCATTCACAATAAAATGCCCCGCATTTCCCACTATGGCAATTTCCGCTCCCGGAGAAACGGCATCACCCTGAGATACATTGAGCAAAAGAACAGTTCCGCCAATCGGAGCCGTAATTTTATAGTTATTCAAATTTTCTTCCGCAATTTGCAAATTCGTATAGGCCTCGCTCTTCTGCACTTCTGCCTGTTCGATTCTCAAATTGTTTGTTTTTGCATTTTCCTCCGCATTGCTTAGATTTAACCGAGCTGTTTGCAGAGACGCCTCCGCCTGCTTTACCTGCTCTTTCCTTATGCTTACGGAATCCGAAGCGGACAGCTCTCCTTTTTTTGCCGTCTCCAAATTGTTCTTTGCGACAGCAAGTTGCCACTCGGCAAGTTTTACCTGATTTTCCGCCTGTTCAATTTGAGCTTCTTTTGCAGCTTTTGCCTTCAAGGCGCTTTGATAATTCTGCTCTGCAATCTGGAGAGAAACTTTTGCCTGCTCGACCCTATCCTCCGACTGTGCAATGTCTTCATCCGAAGGTTTGCTGTGATTCTTCAATTTGTCAAGATTAAGCTGTGCAATTTTTACGTTACTTTCGGTAAGGCTCACCTGATTTTCGAGAATT
>JALSNB010000029.1 GCA_026987225.1 Caldisericaceae bacterium | reverse complement strand
CACCCCTAGCCCCTCTCGTAGAGGGGAACCGAGCGGACGGGAACTTTACTTTCTTTAAAGCGTAGCGCAAAAAAGCTCCCTTCTCATAGAGGTGAACTAGCGGACGTGAACTATATATTTTTTTTTAAAGCGTAATGCTGAGAAGCTCCCCTCTTAGAGAGGGGTTGGGGGTGTGTTTATGCGTCCTGATGATCTTTATTAATTTTCTGCCGGAAGAGGTAGTTTCTTTGTTGATAGAAACTTGAATAACGCTACGAATAAATTACACACCCCTAGCCCCTCTTGTAGAGGGGAACGAGCGAATGCAACTATATTTTCATTAATCGCAACGCTGGAAAGCTCCCCTCTTAGAGAGGGGTTGGGGGTGTGTTTTTGCGTTCCTGTGGTCTTTATTAATTTCTGCCGGAAAAGGTAGATTTTTTTGTTGATAGAAACTTGAATAACGCTACGAAAAAAATACACACCCCTAGCCCCTCTCATAGAGGGGAACTGAATAACAGAATGTAAATAGTAGTCTACCGTTTCTCTAAGAGATGGGAGCTTGGCGAGGCTCGGAGGAAAGGGGATTTCCTTCGAATTTGTATTTTAGCAAAAAAATTGCTTATGGCCATTATCAAAACGCTTAACGGGAAAACACCTTCGCTGGGAAAGGATTGTTTTGTGGCGGAAACGGCGGTTATTATCGGGGATGTGGTGACGGGTGACAATTGCAGTATTTGGTATAATGCCGTGCTGCGCGGCGACGTGCATTATATTCGTATCGGGCATAAAGTGAATATCCAGGACGGCGTGGTAATCCACGGAACTTACGGGAAATCGCCGACGAATATCGGGAATAACGTGTCGATCGGGCATCAGGCGACGGTGCACGGTTGTACTATCGGGGATAATGTGCTGATCGGGATGAATGCGGTGGTGCTGGACGATGCGGTGGTGGAACCGAACAGTATTATTGCGGCCGGTGCGGTGGTCACCAAAGGAACACGGGTGGAAAGCGGAAGTATTTACGGGGGAATTCCGGCCAGGAAAATCGGGGAAATTTCTCCCGAATTATTCGAGGGGGAAATCCGTCGTATTGCGGATGCGTATATCAAATA
>JALSNB010000028.1 GCA_026987225.1 Caldisericaceae bacterium | reverse complement strand
TTTCATTTTACTTGGCAGATACCGAAACGTTTGGAATATAGAAATACGGAGAAATAAATTTATCCAACCAGATATTTTCCTGAGAAAGTGCAATATCTTTAAAGGCCTCGAAAATATTCAAGTCTATCATTGTATTTTTTACACGTCCCACAATCTTTCCGTTCTCCACAAGAAAACCGAGCTCCACATTTCCGTTTACCTCCCCGCCTACGATGTTTCCCATAGCAACTCCCATCAAACTTTCAACAAGTAAACCCCTTTTTATGCTTAGCATATTTTTTACAGGGACATCTCCGGGCCTAATAATAATATTCGACGAAGCAGGATGAGGAGGATACGAAATTGTTCTTGCCGCATTGCCCGATGCAATCTTTAAACGGGATGATACATACAAATCGGAGAGATAGTTGGATACAACGCCTTTTGCTATAAGTTCTTTCCTTTCCGATGCAACACCTTCACCGTCAAAAGGAACGGAATATGCACCACCGCTAATAGTCGGGTTATCCACAACCGTAAGGTTCGGAGAAAAAACTTCTTTTGCAAGCTTTCCCCTTAGCAAAGAACGGCCTCTGTAGATATTCAACCCGTTTAAAGCAAAAATCAGCGGAGTAAACAGTTCGTTAACGGAAAACGGCGTAAAAATCACAGGGTACTTTCCGGAGCTTATCTTTGCAGTTCTATTCGCCGCGAGAATATCGGTTTTGATTTTTTCCCTCAGGGTTTCCAAATCAAACATCTCGTTTACCGAACGGGACTGGGAGGCATACACATCAAGGAAATTACCTTCCTCCACATAAAAAGCTGAAACTGCAACGGATTTTACGGTTTTATCAAAGCTTCCGGAGAAACCGTTTGTCGTAACAATTTCCTTATAAATTACGTCTTTGCTTTCAGAATACCCCGCTTTAATACCGTCTTTTAAATTTCTTACAAAGTCAACAAATTCCTTTCCGTTTTTTATGGATTCGTCTCTGCTTTCATCCACTATTTTCCGATCGAAGCATCGAACGTTCGAGGGCGGTAGTGCTTTAACAAAATCAAAATCCACATTTTCTCCGTAAGAAAGCACATCAAACGCGCTATCCACAACATCTTCGATTCGTGCATCTCCTTCGGCATATGAAAATCCTATTTTACCGTCTTTCTTTACTCTTACGGAAATACCCCTTATCTCACCTTCTTCGATACCTTTAAAAATGTTATTCTCAAAATTAACACCGAAGTGATAATCTATAACAATAGAGAGCTCTCCGGAAGCGCCTCTGCTTTTTACGAGCTTTATAAATTTTTCTTTCATTCTATTTGCCTCCGACTATCGCTTTTTTTATATAAACGTGCGGCGCACCGTGACTTACGGGCAAAGGGAATTGTGCCCCCTTTCCGCATCCTCCGCCGGTATCTATTATCTTAAAATCATCCGCTATGCCTACAATATTCTTCAAAGTTTCAAACACATTACCCGAAAGTGATATATCCCTTACAAGCCTCTCTATCTTTCCGTTCTCTATAAGATACGCCTCTTCTGGAACAAAAGTAAAGAGTTCACCGTTCGTTTGTCCGCCAAAAGAACCCAACGCATAAACACCCTTTTTGATATCTTTAATCAGATCTTCAAGTTTTGCATTGCCGTTTTCTATGCAGGTCGTTCTCATTCTCGGAATAGGAGGGAACTTGTAATTTACGGCACGCCCGTTGCCGGTTGGCATTTCGCCCATTTTAAAAGCGGTTTCACGCGAATGTAAGTGTCCGCTCAGAACACCGTTTTTAATAAGATACACACGCCTCGCTTCAACACCCTCGTCATCATAGCTAAGCGCCCCTCGTATCCCTGGAATATCGCCGCTGTCGAACACGTTCAGAATATCGGAACCGATTTTATTTCCGATTCTCATGATGCTTTTCATTTTCTCGTTTTCATAGATAAAATCCGCTTCACTGAGATGCCCGAACGCTTCGTGTATAAAAACACCGCCCAGGTGCTGATCGATAATAACAGGATATTCTCCTCCTTCGATTCTACCGGCATCCAAAAGCTTATCTGCAAGCAATGCCCGTTTTTTAACTTCGTTATCAAGGTTTTCTACAACAGAGTAGTCGCTACTGCTTCCGAAAGGAACCATCACTTGCTCCATAATTTTTCCGTTGCTTGCCGTGGGAATGATATACCCTCCGATATCCAAAATATCCTTCTCCACATAAGTTCCCTGAGAATTTGCGAAGTAAACAGTTTTCCTCGTATCGGTATAAGAAATATTCGTTCCTACGATCCTTTTGCTAACGGACATGGCAAGATTACTATAATGGCTAAAAAGTTTTACCTTTTCCGATAGAGGCACGGTTGAAGGATCTTTTTTAAGCGATGCTTTTATCACTTTCTCCACAGGGTTCACAGGGGCAAGGCCCGACTTTTCCTTCACCAGATTCTTGAGCGCTTTAGCCTGGCTAACAGCTTGATCAAGTTTTTCTTTCAGGTTGTTTAGATCATTAAAATACGCAAATCCCCACACTCCGTCGGAAAGCACACGAACGTTTCCTCCGATAAACCTGCCCTGTTTTACCGTTTCCACGGTCTTCCCGCGAATCACAATATTCGTTTGTATGCCTTCCTCCAAACGAATTTCCGCATAATCCACGTCTTTTCGGCTGACAACTTCTCTTATCTTTTCCATATCATCTCCTTATGTATTTGTAAAAATAAACTGCAAGAATAACTATCGTAAAAAAAGCTGCTTTTTTTATTTCGGAACGTTTGTTGTCCCGCCTGAATTTCTGATACAGCCCTTCATCGACAAAAGTTTTTACAAACGGCATATTCCTTGAAAACTTCATTACGGAATCCGTCAAAAAGAAACTGAAGAATGCGTCAAAGAGCACCTTCACGCCTCTTATAAGAATCGGGTTTTTCAGGAATGTAAAGTAATTCAAAGGAAATTCGTATCCGGTAATTAATACCCAGACAAAGTCGAGCGGCAACATGATTAGGACCGTAACGACGGATACGGGCAGAAGGTAAGTAAAAAATATTGTCGTCCAGAATCTCACAGGGGAAGTAAAAGTAAAATACTTGTGAGAATTTATCGCAGTTATAAAAAATAGAATTGCAAAGAGCAGCAAAATGCGAAGCGGTATAAACAGAACTGCGGTTTTGGAAAATACGGAATTAATGTTTTGCATTCTTCTTTATATACTGAAACATATCCTCCAACGCACTTTCTTTATATCCGACCTGATACATTTTTATCTTTTTATCCTTACCGATTAAAACTATCGTCGGAATTTTTGAGATTCCGAGCTTGGCAGGCACATCCTTGTCTATAACGTATATGGGCAAATGAATGTTCAAATCCTTTTCAAACTGTTCTATGAATGCCCTTCCTTCGGGAACAACAAGGAAGAATGCACTATTCGACGGAACCTTTTTTAGCATATCGGCACTTTCCAATGCCCTGTACTCCTTATGGCAATTGTCGCAATAAATACTTCCGAAAGACAGAATCACAAAATCCTTATTTTTTAGCTCATCGTAAAGAGTAATCTTGTTTCCGTCCGGAGCAGAGAGAATAATATTCGGAACGGGTGCCGCACCGACTTGTATCTTTTCAAGAGCGGATATCGAAGAGAGTTGCCTCTCGTATCGAATATAAGAAACGCTTTTTACAACGAGCGAATACGCTCCGTAAGCAGCAAGCGCAAGTATCAAAATTACCCCTATCAGTTTGAACGCTTTTTTCATATAAACCTCCTTCCAAAGTATAAACAAAAAGCTTTTAATGTAAAGATTTTAATATATAATTGAACTATGGAAAAGGTAAATATATAAAATGATTTATCTGGTTAGACACGGACAAACGGACTGGAACAAAAGAAAAATTATACAAGGATTGGCAAATACGATAGGACTAAACGAAACCGGGAAAAAGCAAGCAATATCCCTGTCACGCTATTTTGCAAACAAACATCTCTCGCAAATTATATCCAGCCCGCTGGAGCGCGCATACCAAACCGCACAGATCATCGCAAAGGAGAAAAACATGAAAGTGTTCGTTGACACCCACTTCAAAGAAATTGACTACGGCATCTGGAGCGGAAAAACCGGAAAAGAAGTCAAAAAGATGTATCCCAAAGAGTGGGAGGCATTCGTAAACGACCCCGAAAATTTTAAATTCGGGAAAGGCGAATCGATTAAGAACTTCTATAGAAGAGTTTCCATGGGCATAGAGCGGCTTAAAAACGAAGGGGATATCCTCATCGTGACACATGTAAACCCGATAAGAGTAATCCTATCATACATACTGCATATTCCCATAAAAAACATGTATAGCATTCATATTGAAAATTGTGCCGTTTCTGGTATAAAATACAGGGAAGGAAGATGGGAGGTAGAATTTCTGAATTGCAGAGTAAAATAGAATCAAAAGTTGAATTAAACCCGTTTGAGGCAAAACATTACGACCTGATGATGAATATCTTTTCATTAGGCATATATCCGTCTTTCACTTCCCGTGTCATTGACAGAATAGAATTTTTCGACAAAGAATCGATAATAGATTTTGGTTCCGGCACCGGGCACTTCAGTTGCCTGTTTCACAAGAAGGCACGCATTGAAAAATACGTAGGAATTGACCTTTCGGAGATCATGGTCAAACAGGCGGAAAAGAAATGCAAAAAATACGGAGATGCAAAATTCATTCGGGGCGATATAAGAAAGCCTGTTCCGTTTAAAGAAGAATTCACAAAGGCTTTCACTTCGTTCGTGCTTCACGGGTTTGTACAAGAAGAGAGGATTAAGATTACACAAAATGCATACAACGCGCTGAAAAAGGGTGGAAAATTCATAATACTTGACTACGGTGAAAAGGACGTCGATTCCGCACCGTTCTATATAAAATTCCTTATAAGAAAATTAGAATGCCCGTTGGCAGAAGAATTTATGAAAACGGATTTGAAAAAGATGCTGAAAAGCGTGGGATTTACAGACTTTACAGAGTATTCGTTCGTAAACGGATACATCAGGCTTGAAATAGCAACCAAATGAAAAGAATATTCCGATTCTTCAAAAAAGAAATCAAATGGTACATTCCGATTATTGCAATGCTTACGCTTGTCGATTTTTCACAAGTGATAATCCCGATATTCACAAAAAAAGCGGTTGATGCAATAGGAAAGAAGAACATACACCTCATTGTTCAATACGGGATATACGTGCTCCTTGTCGCAGGAGGCATTATAATAATTAGGTATACGTATAACTACATTCTGAGGAAACTCGTTTTAAAGCTCGACTTTGAACTCAAAACGGCCCTGTTTGACAAATACCTCTCCATGCACAAATCTTACTTTGAAAAACAGGAAATAGGCGATCTCATGGCACGCGTAACAAACGATACGAGAGCCGTAAGAATGTTCCTAATTATGGGATTTCTCGGCGGAATGGACATCATCCTTTTAGGAGTTACTACATTTATAATGATGTTCCTTATGAGCCCACGCCTCTCAATATTTGTATCCCTTCCTCTGTTTTTACTTATTCCGCTTGCATTGAATTTCGGACGAAAAATACACAGATATTTTAAAAGAG
>JALSNB010000027.1 GCA_026987225.1 Caldisericaceae bacterium | reverse complement strand
CTTTTGAAAATGCTCTTTCCTTTTATCAGCTCTTCGAGTGTTTTTGCAAATTGCAGCGTGCCTTCTATCGTTTCGTTCATAACGTATTTGCTCGGAACCGCTTCCCCGAAGCCCGTCATTCCTTCGGTGCGTATTTCTATGATTGCGCTTTCCAAAAAAGCCCTGCTGTTCTGTGATATGACAAATTTTTCGGTGAGAGGTATTTTTATGTAGTGCGTTTTCACGCCTTCTATTTTACCTTGCATCGTAAACCACCTTTCCTTTTACGACCGTCATAACGACGTTAAGATCATCGTCCAAAACGGTAAAATTTGCAAGATTGCCCGTTTTTATTTTGCCTATGTTTTTTGTGCCTATACTTTTTGCCGGATTTTCGCTTGCCGCACGTATCGCTTCCTCGATGCTGAAACCGCCTATCCGAACGAGATTTTTTACGCCTTTTTCCATTGTAAGAATTGAGCCTGCGAGCGTTCCGTCTTTCAAGCGCGCCGATGTTTCGTCAACAAATATTTTGTAATCGCCGAGCGTATATTCTCCTTTGGGCATGCCACCCGCCTCCGTGCAGTCCGTTATCAGAACGAGCCTCTCCTTTACAAAGCGCATTATCTTCAAAACTTCCGCCGATGTGTGCACGGCATCGCCTATGAACTGCAAATAGAACGGATAAACAAGCCCTGCACCTATAACGCCCGTGTTCCTGTGGTGAAAGTGCGGCATTGCGTTGAAAAAGTGCGTTATCGAACTTGCACCCGAAAGAAACGCCTTTTCGGCATCCCGAAAACTTGCATTGCTGTGCCCTATCGATACGCTTATTTTGTTTTCGTAAAGAAATTTTATAACACTTATTGCGTTTTTTAATTCCGGTGCGACTGTAAACATCCTGACATTACCCGCTTTTTTCAGCGCTTCCGCTTTTTCGAGTGACGGCTCGATAAAATAGTGCGGGTTCATCGCTCCGCATTTTTCGGGGTTAACAAAAGCGCCCTCTATGTGAAATCCCAGAGGCAGTGCGCCTTCCGCATCTTTTGCCGCATCCGTCATTTCGGTTAAAGCGTTTTTGAGTTTTTCAAAAGGCATAGCGACAAATGTAGGCAAAAATGCCGTTGTTCCTGTTTTCGGAAGCCTTTTTGACATTTCAAGAAGTGATTCGGTTTTTCCGTCCGAAACATCAAAACCTGAAAATCCGTGTATATGGACATCGATAAATCCTGCGGATACTGCGAATTTTTCGAGATTTAAGGCGTCAGTGCACTTTTTGCTTTCGATACTTGTTATTATGCCATCTTTTTCTTCGATACAGAGCGGCTCTCTCAACTCTTCAGGCATAAAAAAATGTTTTGCGTATATCTTCATCTTCATACCCCTTTCGTTATTTTGCTCAAAAATTCCGGTTTGTCCGGGTTTTTCTTCTTGAACAGTGCCGTATGGAAAGCAAAGAGCTGGGCGAAAACGATGTTGATTATCGGATACGTAAGCGTTTCTCCTTCCGGAATTCTGAAAGAGACATCGCCTTTTTCGCATGCGCTTTTTTTATCGGATACGACAAGCACGTCTCCCCCAGCATCTTTTATCTTTTCCAGCACCGAGAGGTTTGATCGGAACGTTTCGTCATACGGAATGAAAAACAGAATCGGGACGAGCGGTGAAACGGACGTAAGCGGGCCGTGCAGAAAATCAATGGAAGAAAATCCGGTTGCGTTTATCTGCGAAGTTTCTCTTAACTTGAGCGCCGTTTCTTTTGCGCTTGCATAGTTAAACCCCCGCCCTATAACGATAAAATCGTTTGCAAATCTGTATCTTTCCGCAATCTCCGCAATTTCTTTTTCCCTGCTTAAAATATCTTCCGCGCCCGAAATCGCTTTTTCCGTATCTATTTTGCTTCCGAAACATTCCGCAAGAAGTGACAGGACTGTGAGCGTTGCGGTGTAGGTTTTTGTTGCCGCTATGCTTTTTTCGGTGCCTGCGTTAAGCAAAATCGTTCGTTTGGAAAGTTTTTTCAGAGTGCTTTTCTTCCTGTTTGTGATGCCGAGCGTGAAAGCGTTTTCACTGTTTGCGATTTTTATAATGTCGCATACGTCTTCCGTTTCCCCGGATTGGGATATGCCGATTACGAGAGTGCGGGAAAGTTTCGGATACTTTCCGTACCATGTGTAAAGCGAAAATGCAGACAGAGAAACCGGTATTTTCATTGAGTATTCAAGAATGTATTTTCCGAATATCGCCGCATTGTCGGAAGTCCCTCTCGAAACTTCCGTTATTGATACGGGTGCGAATCTCTTTATTTCCTCCGCAATTTCGCATATCGCTTTTTTGTTTTTTACGATTTTTTGCATGACGTGCGGCGTTTCAAAAATCTCTTTGTGCATAAAATATTCAGTCCGCATATGTTATTTCTCCTATGATCGCTTTTCTTTTTGCCCCGGTTGCATTCGGCAAATTGGAAGGCAATTTCATTTTTGTCCTTATTGCGTAAAGTGCAAATGCTGCGGCTTCTTTTGCTTCGGACGGAATGCCGAATTTGTCGGAAAGCACGACTTCTTTGCCTGTGAGTTTTCTGATGTTTTTCACAAGCGTTTTGTTTTTTGCCCCTCCCCCGCTGAGAATTACCGTATCGATCTCACCCAAAAACTTCTCGTATGCGTATTTTATTGTGAATGCAACGAAAAAGTTCAGTGTTGCGATAATATCTTCTTTCTTTTTGTTTTCGAATTTTTTCAGTATTTGTTTTGTAAACTCCGTTCCGAACTCGCTCCGCCCCGTGCTTTTCGGCGGTTTCTTACTAAGGTAGGGGTGCGCTTTCAATTCTTTTAGCAAAGGTTCTATTATGTTTCCTTTTGCCGCAATTTCCCCGTTTCTGTCGAATTCTTTGCCGAAAAGCGTTTCGGTTGCACTGTCCAAAAGCATGTTGCACGGGCCGGTGTCAAATGCCATGACTCCATTTTTGTTTTTCGGAACATACGTTACGTTGCCTATCCCTCCGAGATTTTGCACTGCAAAGTTTTTTCCGTATTTTGAAAAGATCAAAAAGTCAAAGAACGGTATGAGAGGTGCCCCCTGCCCTCCTGCGGCAATATCCTTTGCACGGAAATTCGCAACCGTGTCAATGCCGCTTTCGTATGCGACAAATGCGGGCTCACCTATTTGAAGCGTGACGGGAAAGGGGAATTTCTCCGTGCTGTGAAACACCGTTTGCCCGTGCATGCCCACTGCGTATATTTTGCTCCGTTCTATTTCGAATTCTTTGATAAACGTTGTAAGCGTTTCGGCATAGAGTTTTCCTATTAGAAAATTCATATATGCAAGGCTTTCCGTTTTGCCGTTTTCTATTGTGTTTTTGATTTTTTCCTTAATATCTTTTGCAAACGGATATGTTTTGAACGCGATGACTTTGAAATCCGCCCCGTCGGGCATCGTTGAAACGAGGGCTACGGTAATACCGTCAAGCGATGTTCCGCTCATCATTCCGATTGCATTCACCTTAGCCTCCCGTAAAAGGTATTGCTCACTATGCGCCTCAGCCTTATGTGCTTTTTGTTTTCCCTGCCGTAGTAAACCCTGTTTGTAAGAATAATAACGCCGCATTTGTTTTCAAAATCGATAAAAATTGACGTTCCCGTAAATCCGCTGTGCCCTATGGAATCTTCCGGTGCAAAGTCCGGTGCGCCGCTGAAAAATCTCCCTTTCAGCCATCCGATTGTTCTTTCCGGAATAAGGTTTCCCGTCTGCTTTTCTCTCATGAGATTTACCGAAAACGGGCTCAAAATATTAGCTCCGCCTTTAAGCATGACACGGACGAATTTTTCAAGATCCGTAATGTTCGAAAATAGTCCCGCATTCGTGCTCACTCCGGATAGAGCGCGTGCGTTTTCGTCGTGCACTACTCCTTTGAGGTGTGTGCCGTTTACCCGCTCCGTTGCCGCAATATTATCTCCTTTCGGCAAAAAACCCGTGTCTTTCATTGACATGCTTTCAAAGAATTCTTCGGAAAGCGTTTTCAAATTTTTCCCGGATACTTTTTCGAGAATCGCACCGAGCAGTATATATCCCATGCAGCTGTATTCGACTTTTTCGAAAGGTTTTCTTTTGATACCGAACATTTTTATTTTTTCCACGGCCTCTTGCAGGGTGATGTTTTTTACGCTTTCCCCTTTCGGTTCTCCGGTCGGGATTTTCTTATACAGAGGAAGCCATGCCGTAATTCCGGATGTATGCGTAAGAAGAGAGCGAATTGTTATTTCCTGCGGAAAACCTTCGAGATAATGAGAAACCGAATCGTTTATGGAAAGAATTCCTTCTTCGGCAAACTTCAGAGTGAGCGGTGCCGTAAAAATCGATTTTGTGAGCGATGCAAGATCGAACAGCGTTTTTTCGTTTATATCCGTTCCGTTTTCTTCCGTTTTCCCGAAAACAAACCGTTCGGTTTTGTTTTCCGTTACAAAAGATACGGCAATACCGGTTGCAACTTTTTCGTTCACTGCGTTTTCAATAATTTTTTCTATTTCCATATTTCCTCCGAAACGGGAAGTATCCCGCCGAATTTTTCTTTTCCTTTTACCGCTTTCAGTGCGTATTCCATAATGCCGCTCAACGGGGAAAGCGTTGCAATGACACAATCGGCAAATCGGAAAAGCGGTATGTCGGCAGGATCGCCTGCCACGATGACGCATAGTTTTTTACCATTTTGTTTTATCTTTTTTGCAAGCGTAATTTGCCCTTTGTGCCTGAATGCGTTGTAAACTTCCATAACCGCATGCTCGTTTTCGAACGATGCGAATTTTTCGATGTCCGAACTGTCCGCATCAAGCGGAAAGTTTCCTACGATTTTTCCCATTTCTTCCACCTGAACCTCTTCCGTTACGTTCGGGTGCAGGAAATGGAAATCGTTTTGCGGGATGAATCCGCTGTTTTTTACAACCGTAACGTATTTTTCAAGAGCTCCTGTTTTGCTTTCCGCAAACTTTCTTTTTTTCAAACTCTCGATACGCATAACGGCTCGTTCCGTATCTTTCCCGCCTTTCTTTTCAACGGCTTTAAACATCTCTTTTTGAACGGAAAGAGTATGTGATACGATCAGCATGTCGTTTCCTGCGCGCAGGGCATTGAGCGCTGTTTCTTCGGGCGGAAAGATTGCGGCACCGCCCATTTCGAGACAGTCCGAAATAATCGGGCCTCTGAATCCGCTTTTTACTCTCAAAAATGTCAGTGCGTTTTTAGAAAACGTAACAGGCATCTCCCTGTCAAGTTCTTTTACAATGATGTGCGCACTCATGATAAAATCCGTATGTTTCGCCGTTTTTTCGAACGGGTAAAGCGCTTTTCTCAGCCCGTCTTCACCTGATATGAAAACGGGCAGGCCTTTGTGCGGATCTTTCAACGCACCTCCGTAACCTATGAAATGTTTTACCGTTGTCATAACCCCCGCTTTGTGCAGGCCTTTTATCGCAGACACGGAAAGTGTGGCAACCCTTTTCTCGTTACTTCCGAAACTCCTTATGCCTATATGGTTTCCCGCTTTCAAATAAACGTCTATGACAGGGGCAAGGTTCAGATTGAATCCTTTTTCCCTCAATATTTGTCCCGTTTTT
>JALSNB010000026.1 GCA_026987225.1 Caldisericaceae bacterium | reverse complement strand
TGGACGAAGCGTTAAAATTGCTCCAATTCCCCGTCAAATTAGGAACTTATGAAAATGAAAGTATCTTTGTCGGAATGGGGAAATACGGTCCTTACGTACGGTATAAAAACAAATTTTATTCCATCCCGCCTCATTTGAATGCCCTTGAAATAACCTTGGATGATGCAATCTCCATTATAGAACAAAAAAACAAAAGGGAAGAACCGGTTGCCGAATACGAAGGCGAACCCGTATATGTGCTTTCGGGAAAATACGGACCCTACCTCAAATGGGGTAATCATAATATCAATATTCCCCGAAAATACAACCCTGATACCCTTTCCGAAGAAGATATCGTTAATTTGATTGTGGAAAAATTGGAGAAAGACCGCCTTAATACGCTGGCGGAATGGCCCGATGAAGGTTATGCCATCCGAAAAGGAGGCTGGGGAAAAATATATGTCTATGCCCCCGGAAACAAACGAAAACTATTGCCACGCGGTATGGACCCCAAAAAAGCCACTTTGGAAGAGATAAAAAAAATATTCCGACGCTGATGTCCCTGTATCATTTTCCTTTACAGCGCCAACATTTCCAAAATGGTATTTTTTATGATTCCGTTTTTATGCCTTCGTATGCCGACGACAATGAGACCCGCAATGCCGAAGTCGTTTTGCTTACTCTTACAACAGAACAGAACAAACCCTTGGCCGAACAATGGAGACAATATCTTTCCGCACTTACCGGCGTTCCCTTTGAAACAATGAAAATTGCCGATCTCGGATACTATGTTTCAGAGGAAAATACGGAAGATGATGTCGTAAAAAGTTTCATGGAAAATCTATATCAATATGTTCAAGGCCGCTTACTGATCCTGACCGACCGTCCCGAATGGATTTCTTATATGGCAAGAATTTCGGAAAAAGAATGCCGTATGGCAATCTTTACACCTTATATAAAATATCACGGACCGAAAAATACGGAGCATTCACCGGATTTATATGCACTGGTCGAAGAGAAAAAACTCGTGAGCCTCTCATTGATCGGTGTGCAAAATTATTATTTGTCCTATGAAGATATGCGTCTGCTGCAACATCATAAAAAAATCGACTATCTAAGACTTTC
>JALSNB010000025.1 GCA_026987225.1 Caldisericaceae bacterium | reverse complement strand
CTATCCTTGCACATGGTTTGCGAAAAAATGTTTTTATTGCTCCGGCGATGAATAATAAAATGTGGGAAAATCCTATAACTCAACGAAACGTGGAAATTTTAAAACGTATGGGTGTAATTTTTATCGGGCCGGATAACGGTGAGCTTGCAGACAGAAGCATCGGTAAAGGAAGGCTTTCGGAAGTGTCAAAAATTGCTCAAACGGTTGTTTTCTCAATGAATAGAGATGGCCCCCTTTCCGATAAAAAAGTAGTAGTGACATGCGGGGCAACAAAAGAATACATTGATCCGGTAAGATTTATTACTAACGGTTCAAGCGGGTTACTCGGTTCTCTGATTGCCATGCATGCCAAGTTACTCGGTGCGAATGTTCATTTGATAGCGGGTAGTGTGAGAGTCGAGTTGCCTTATGTGGATAAGATAACATTTGTTGAAACGACGGAAGATTTACTAACGGAAACGAGTAAGGCTTTCGATAATGCCGATATACTTATAATGTCGGCAGCACCTGTTGATTTTAAACCCGAAAGGACAAGCAAGAGTAAAATTAAAAAATTGGAAAATCTCGAATTTAAACTTGTGTCCACTCCGGATATACTTAAAAACATATCGCACAAAAAAGGCAAAAAAATAATAGTGGGTTTTGCTCTGCAAACAGAAGAATTGGAAAAAAACGCAATTAAAAAGATGAAAGAGAAGAATATGGATATTGTAGTGGCAAATAGCCCCAAAAATATTGGAAGTGAATCAGGTTCTGCTATACTTATGGATAAGGACGGAAATAAGAAGCGCCTAATTAACATGACAAAAGATGAAATTGCAGTTGAGATTTTAAATTTTTTAAAAGAATATATGGATAGGAGGTAAAAAATGGTAAGAAACGAAGAAATGAGATTTGTAACATCCGAATCTGTAACCGAAGGACATCCGGATAAGTTGGCGGATCAAATATCCGATAAAATCCTGGATGAAATTTTGAAATCCGACATTGAGCATAACAAAATAGGCGAAAGTCGTGTAGCGTGCGAAACCTACGTTACGCACGGATTGATTATTGTAGGTGGCGAAATAACGACACATGCTTGGGTGGATATTTCCGACATTGCAAGGCAAACTGTCAAAGAAGTTGGATATACATCCCCGAAATACGGATTCGATTATCATACGTGCGCGGTTCTCAATGCAGTTGGTAGGCAATCCCCGGATATTGCTCAAGGTGTTGACAGAGGCGGAGCTGGTGATCAAGGTGTAATGTACGGCTACGCTACCGATGAAACGGAAGAACTTATGCCTCTGCCTATCGTTCTTGCGCATAAACTTACGGAACAGCTTGCAAAAGTGCGTAAAAGCGGTGAACCGAAAGATGTGGGGCCTTTCCTCGGGCCGGACGGAAAAGCACAGGTGACATTGAGATACGAAGGCGGAAAGGCTGTGGAAGTAACGGATGTTGTAATATCCACTCAGCATACGGAAGATTTGCTTGACAAAAACGATCCTTCTCATATGTCAGAAGATGCGAGGCAGAGAATCGTGCGTGCCGTTGCGCTTCCCGTAATTCCGGACCATTTGATAACGGATAAAACACGATTCCATATTAATCCCACAGGTAAATTCGTAGTCGGTGGCCCTCAGTCCGATACGGGTATGACGGGAAGGAAACTTGAAGTTGATACGTATGGCGGTATTGCGCCGCACGGCGGAGGTGCATTCTCTGGAAAAGACCCTACGAAAGTTGACAGATCCGCAACTTATATGATGAGGTATCTTGCAAAGAACGTTGTTGCAGCGGGTTTGGCAAAAGAATGCCTCATTCAAGCCGCCTATATCATAGGTGAAGTTCAGCCTGTTTCGTTTATGGTTGATACGTTTGGTACGGGAGTTGTGCCGGATGCGGAAATCGAAAAGGCGTTAAAGGAACTCGTAGACCTTTCTCCGAGAGGTATTATCAAAAAACTCGATCTTTTAAAACCGATATATCAGAGGACGGCTTCTTACGGACACTTCGGTAGAAACGAACCCGGTTTCACATGGGAGAAAACGGATTTGGCGGATGAATTAAAAGCAAAACTTGGCAAATAGCAAGTTTTTAATAGGGGGAATAGTAGTAGACGGGTTAAACATTAAAAAGGACCTTTTCTACTACGTTGTTCCCCCCTCTTTATATGGTGAGATAGAAGTCGGAAGCAGAGTAGAAATACCGTTTGGAAAAAAAGACGAACCGCATTCAGGAATTGTATTTTCATTAAAAGAAGTTAGTGCGTCTCAAATAAAAGAATTAAAGAGCATCACAAAAATTGTAGGTGCTCCGATAATCGGTAAAAATACAATAGAACTCATAAGATTTGTATCGGAGAAATATTT
Source organism: Caldisericaceae bacterium (assembly GCA_026987225.1). Taxonomy (GTDB): domain Bacteria; phylum Caldisericota; class Caldisericia; order Caldisericales; family Caldisericaceae; genus S016-85. The sequence continues at coordinate 3,240 of JALSNB010000025.1, read as the reverse complement.
CATACCAGTTCACATATTGTTCAATAAAGTGTTGGGGAGTATTTTTGACGAAAAATACAGAAAATACATTATTTGCAAGGATCCCCAGGGATTAACTCATGAAACGCAAAACTCAGGTAATGTTGAAAAGCAAATCGCATTGTTCATTGCAATAAGAAAAATTTTGCCCGTAAGTATTGTAAGAAAACACTTTGGAAGTGCAGCGGAGCGTTATCTGAAAAAATTCGAAGAAGCGGGTTTTATAGAAAGGAAGAATATAATAGAGAAGCGTTCCAAGAATTACTATTTGCTCAATGTTAAAAAAAACGATGCGGAAAATATAATTTTTTCGATTAAAGACAGAACTCTTAAAAACTCCGTAATTCAAATAATTGCACGTCTTTTGAACTCTTCTTCGCCTATCAGGGAAACGGAACTTAAGAAAAAGATAAAATACGGTAAAAAGGCGATAAAATTTCTTGTTAATAAAAACATCATCAAAAAAGCTTATGAAACTTCACGCTCAAATACCGAATCCATATCTGCCTCATTTGTTCTTATAGATAGAATGCCGATAAAGGAACGCACAGCAGAAATTATAAAGATGTTAAAAAACTCCGACGGTAAAGCCCTTATCATTTTTCCGGAAATTGCTTTGATAAACAGGGTAAAAGAACTGTACAAAAAAGAATTCAAAGAAGACGTTTTTGTGTGGAACGGCGGAAACAAGAGAAAATTGATAGAGGCAATCTATTTTAACAATAAAAGAATCATACTCTCGACTTTTTTCCCGTTGTTTTTGGAAATACCCGGCCTCAAATATCTGATAATCGAGGATGCGTCTTCAAAATATTTCAGGCAGTCCGATTTTACACCTTTTGACGTTGAAGTTGCAGCAATCAAAAAAGGTATTATTGAAAAACTGAACGTGATATTTTCGACATCCGTTCCTGACGAACATGTCTTTATGCTGATTGAATCCGGTAGGATAACTGACGAAATTAAAGGGAACCTAAAAAATAACGTAAAAGTAGTGGACATGAAAGAGGAATTTAAAAAGAAAAATTGGAAAATGCTATCTCTTTACCTACAAAAAAAGATTGGAGAAGCCGTAAAAAACGAGCAAAACGTTGCAATACTTCTAAACAGAAAAAGCTACTCCACTTTTGTTATGTGCAGGGAATGCGGATATGTGATGAGATGCCCTAAATGTTCCGTTCCCCTTTACTATGATAAGGAAAAAAATCTTCTTGTGTGTCCTATTTGCGGATATACCGAAAAGCCTCCTGACATATGTCCCCGCTGTAAAAGCCCGAATATAAAATATTTCTCGGGTGGAATACAAAAGCTTGAAGAACTCATCAGAAGGGATTACAAAGAAGCAAATATTGTGAAGCTTGTAAGTGAAAACGGCAGCAGATCCGTTATACAATCGAGCAATTATTCGAAAACAATTTTCATAGGAACGGAATTTTTATTGAGTCATCTTGATTTGAGCAATATTGAATTTTTTGCATTTATCAGTATAGATATTTTTTTAAATCACTATTCGTTCAATGCCTCGTTTAATACGTTCAGGGTTATTGCAAATGCATCTGTGGAAATGAAGAACAGAGAAGTAGTTGTTCAAACCTATTTGCCGGAGCATTTTGCCCTTAAGTTTGCAAGGAACCTTGATTTTACACATTTCTTTAAGGAAGAGTTTGAACTGAGAAAACAGCTAAAATATCCGCCGTTTATGAACTTGCATACTTTCTCGTTTTCGGGAAAAACAAAGGAAGATGTTTATCAATATGCAAACGAGTTTAAAAATTACCTTGAAGAAAAAAGCAAGCGGAAGAATGTGCAAATTCTCGGGCCTTCTCCGGCACCTATCGAACGCAGAGGCGATATTTATTATTTCGAGATAAGTGTTAAAACGGAAGTGTTATGCGACGAAATAAGAAATGTGTTTATGAATTTTATTAACAAATCCGGGAAAATTAAAATTTCGGTTTCGTCTTTCTTATCTGCAAGAGAATACATGGAGGCGGGTTAAACCCGCCCCGTGATTAAAGCTTTTACGGACTAAAATTAAAGAAAGGACTCAGAGGATTTTCGTTTTTCTGTTTGTTTTGACTCTTCGGATTCGGTTGCGCCTGAAGCACCACTTCGAGCCTCAAGCTCTCTTTAAGTCCTTTTCTTACGATTTCCACGATAATGTGATCTCCTACATTATGAGAACGAATAATGTTAATTAATTGATCCGAACTTGTAACCTGTTTTCCGTCAATTGCCGTTATAATGTCTCCTTGCTTTATTCCCGCTTTATCGGCCGCAGATCCTTTTATAACTCTTGCAACCAATACGCCGGGGGTAAATTTCATTTTTAACTGATCTGCAAGCTCTTGAGTCATTGTGGTTACTTCCACTCCAAGGAAAGGCCATTCCACTTTACCGTTTTTCAAGATACTGTTTATAACTTTTTTGCAGGTGTTGGCCGATACTGCAAAACCAAGTCCCTGAGCATTTTGATATATCATTGTGTTTATGCCCACAACTTTTCCGTCAAGCGACACGAGTGGCCCTCCGCTGTTACCGGGATTAATTGCCGCATCCGTTTGTATAATTCCGTGCATTGTTTTATTCCCTACGTTTATATTTCTTTCAAGTGCACTGATTACGCCTACTGTTACTGTGTGATCCAGTCCGTACGGATTGCCTATAGCGACAACAAACTGACCGACTTTCAGTTTGGAAGAATCCCCGAGTTCAAGATACGGAAGATTTTTAGCATCTATTTTTACAAGTGCCACATCGCTTATCGGATCGGCACCAACCACTTTTCCTTTGTATGTCTTTCCGTTGCTTAACGTAACCTGTATTTTGCTTGCATCTTCGATTACATGATTGTTTGTCAGGATAAGCCCGTCAGGCCTTATGATTACTCCGGAGCCAAGCCCCTGTTGCGGCACAACCTGCAAGAAGAAGAAATCCATAACTTCCTTTGTGGATACAATCCTCACAACAGCAGGCGATGCTTTTTGAACAACATTTTCAACAGCCTGTTCGATACCAGGTTGTGTAACCGATACTACCGGTGGAGTTTGCGGAGACGGTTTCGTTGGGGCTACGGCCACTTTGTTTGCCCAGGGAAACATCTTCGGATTCTGGAAAACAAGGTAAGTTCCAAAAATGCCTCCGAGAATGCCGCCGATGATGATCCCGATGATAAGTGTTACAACCCAACTTCTGCTTCTCGTTTCTTCCATTCTGATCACC
>JALSNB010000024.1 GCA_026987225.1 Caldisericaceae bacterium | reverse complement strand
TCACTTCTTTTCTGTTTTTTCCCATCAAAAGGCGCACAACACTCTCTCCCTCGCGCCCGTTAAATTCACCTTCCAAAAAAGCGTATTCCTCTCCGAAGCGGATGCAGTTCTGTATATGGTTCGTCACAAAAGATTTACCTGTGGATAAAAGGTAAACCGCCTCGAAGAGAGAAGTTTTTCCGCTCCCGTTCCTGCCCGTAATCACGTTATATGCGGGCGAAAAATCGAATGCCTTGTTTTCGAATTTCCTAAAACCGGAAAGCTTTAAACGGGTAATCTCCATTTACGGCCGCTGCGGCATTATCACAAAAATAAAATTATCGTCCTCTTTGCCGGTAATCTTAACGGGATGCAAGGGCCCGTTCATCTCGAACACAACGGTATCGCCCTTTACATGGCTTATGCCCTCTATCAGTTTTGAGCCGTAAAACAGAACGGAAATTTCCGCGTTTCCTTTGAACTCCAATTTTTCCTTTCCTTCCCCGCTTTCCTGTGAGTTCGCTTCTGCTTCCAAAACGCCGTTCGAAAATTTAAAGTTTATCTTTTCATTACCTCTCTTTGCAAGAATTTCAAGGCGTGAAAGCGACGATAAAAGTTCGTCTTTGTTAATTTCCACCTTGAACTCGGATTCTTTGGGAATTGCATTTTCATAAGGAGGGAACGTTCCGTTGATCAAAAGGGAAATCACGTAAATTCCGCCCAAATCGAATGCAATTTGGCTTTCGTTGGATACAACCGTTATTTCGTCTTTTTCAATATTCATTCTGTTTAAAATATCCATTGCTTTCCACGGAATAATAAACGAAACTTCAGGCATGTTTTCCATCGGAAGCTCGCTTACCGCAAGAATCGTGCTGTCCGTTCCGACAAATCTGATTTTTCCGTCTTTCGATTCGAAATATATACCCCTAAACTCTTTTCTGCTCTCCTCTTTTTTGGACACGGCAAAAAGCGTATCGTCTATCAGTCCTTTCAAAACATTCGTATTTACGTTGAATTTTATCTTTTCTTCGATTTCAGGAAGCACGGCAAAGGATTCAGCATCCAAAAAATTCATTCTGTAGCTTGCTTTACCCTGTTTTATTACGCCCGATTTTTCACCTGTTTCGA
>JALSNB010000023.1 GCA_026987225.1 Caldisericaceae bacterium | reverse complement strand
TCTTTTACAAGGAAGATATTTTCGCCCGGCCCTTCGCTTACGTAACCGTTTATATCCAGCATGATTGCTTCCCTAAAACCGTAGTTCGACGCTTCCATTGATGCGAGTTGGGAATTCAAATAGTTTCCGTCGGCTTTTGCAAGCATCGGCACCGTATCGGGCGCCGGCCTTCTCCAGCTGGACACCATAACGTCAATGCCTTTGTCGAGGTTTTCCGCAAGAAACTTGCCGAATTCAAATGCGGCAATTGCAACTTCCGTTTTTAGTTTTTCGGGATTCGGTGCGATTTCTCCGTATCCCCTGTATGCAACAGGCCTGATATACGCCGCTTTAAGTTCGTTTTTAACGAGGAGTTCTTTTGTGATGTCTTCGAATTCTTCGGGGGATTTGTCAATTGCCATTCTGTAAATTCTCATGGAGTTTTTGAACCGCTTGTAATGGTCAACTCCCCTGAAAATTGCAGGCCCTTTTTTTGTTTCGTAACAACGAATGCCTTCGAAAACACCGGAGCCGTACTGAACAACATGCGATAAAATGTGAATTTTCGCATCTCCCCAATTGACAAATTTGCCGTTGAAATAGATGTATTTTGCCTCTCTCTGCATTTCAGCCTCCTTAATTTTTGAAGCATTTTATCATAAACGGATTTTATTGCAACATTTTTATGACTACCTTTTTCGCTTTTCTTGTTCGTGTTTCAATATTTATATCAATATTATTAAAATATATCTTGACAAAGTTAAAATTTATATTAAAATCTTTAAAGTAAAACTTATATATATGGAGGTGATATGAAAAAACTGCCTACAAGATGCCCTTCGTGTGGCACGGTGTTGGAAATAACCGAACTAAAATGCCCGAACTGCGGGACTACGATACGTGGAAATTTTCCAATAAACAAATTTCTTTCGCTTGACGACGAAAATTTCGAATTCCTTACGGTATTCCTCAAATCGCGCGGAAGTATGAAAGAGGTTCAGGAAAGGCTCGGTATCTCTTATCCGACTGCCAAATTAAGGCTTGATAAATTGCTCGTATCGCTCGGTTTTATGGAGGACGCAAAGCCTACCGATAAACTGCAGATATTGGAAGCACTTGAAAGAGGAGAAATCACTCCTTCGGAAGCGGTAAAATTGCTGAAGGATTCGAGCAAAAAATGAAGTTTGCATACAAGACTTGAGGAAAGGGGCTTTTTTCGGACCAAATTTTGCCAATAAATTTTTTGAGCGAGGCTGTTCGTGAGGGGAGTTTGAAATTTTTCGAGATAAAAACAGTGGTGTTTAAATAAAAATCGCATAGGAGGTGAAATGACGATGAAAGAAGAAATCGAGAAGGTTCTGGGAATGCTTGAAGAAGGAAAAATTTCCAGAGAGGACGCCGTAAAGCTTATTGAAGCGATGAAGAGCGGCGAAGAAGGTGAAAAGGTGACGGAAACGGGAGTAAAGGCAAAGAAAAAATTTCATGTTGTGATTTCGAAAGACGGTAAAAGGGAAGTTGAGGTAAACGTTCCGTTTGGTGTTGCAAAGATGGCGCTTTTACTTGCAAAAAAGCTCGGCAAGAATACAATAAATTTCAACGGAAATGAAATTCCCATTGATTCGGAAAAAGTTGAAAGCATATTGAACGATCCCGAATTTCGTGGCAAGATTGTGGATATAGAGGACGGAGAGAACGGAGAGCATGTAGTTGTGGAAATTGTTTAAACATTCGGCTCGAGGAGGGTATGGTGAGAAAAGTTACACGTAGCGAAATTTTAAACGGAAATCCCGTTAAAGTCATGTTTGCACTGAGCCTTCCCATAATGGTATCGCAACTTCTGCAGGTCGTTTACAACCTTACGGACACTTTTTGGTTGGGACATCTTCCTGCATCCCAGAGCGGAAGTGCCGTTGCCGGAATGCAAATTTCATGGCCTCTTATCTGGTTTCTTATCGCATTTTCAGCAGGCTTCGGAATGGCAGGTGTTGCACTTGTTTCGCAGTATATGGGTGCTGGGGATAGAGGCAAGGCGGATTTTTCTGCGGCTCAGGTGATGTCCCTTGCAATCATATTGGGTGTATCCACTGCCGTTATCGGTGCGCTGTTTTCTCCGTTGTTCGCACGTTTTGTAACGAAAGATGCCGAAGTTGTCAAAAATGCCGTTCTTTATCTCAGGATTATCTTCCTCGGGCTACCGTTTATGTTTATTGCCGGAGTTTTTCAATCCGTTCTTTCGGCTGAGGGAGATACGGTAACGCCTATGCACGTAAATTTGTTTACCATTACTTTAAACATCGTGCTTGATCCCATCCTTATATTAGGACTGCTCGGTTTTCCCCGTCTTGGTATTCGGGGAGCTGCTCTCGCAACTGTTTTTTGCCAGGGGATTGCGTCCGTTATGGCGCTATATATTTTTTTCAGCGGCAAAAGGGGAATCAGGATATACCTTAAGGATTTGCTGCCGAATCTTACATGGATGAAAAAGATATTTAAAATCGGTTTACCGGCTGCAATCGGGAGCGGAACAACCGCTTTCGGATTTCTTGTTGTAATAGGTATTATAGGGCGGGTGCACAATGCCGAGGTTGCCCTTGCCGCATACGGCATAGGTGACAGAATGATAAGCCTTGAATTTATCATTGTGGATGCACTTTCTACCGCTATCGCAACTCTTATCGGGCAGAATCTCGGGGCAAATCTTACGGAAAGAGTTTCTGAAATTGCAAAAAAAGGTTTGCTTATAGAAATTGCCATTACGCTGATCGAATCCGTTCTGCTTTTTGCGTTAAGAGTTCCGCTGTTTAAACTCTTTATACCGGATAGGCCCGATATTCTTTCGGAAGGTGCAAAATTCGTTACGATTTTTATGATAGGCATTCCGTTTTTCGGCATCATAGGGGCTATTTCGGCGCTGTTCGGGGGTTCGGGGCATAACAAACCGCCAATGATAGTAGATATTGTAAGGCTATGGGTTTTGAGGATACCGCTTGCATTTTTGCTGAGCTTGAAATACGGCTCCGTGGGAATCTGGTGGGGTATGGCGCTGAGCAATATAGGTGCAGCTCTAATAGCTTTCTATTTCTACTTCAAAGGAGATTGGAAAAAACCGGTAATTGAGGAAGCCGTTCCGAACGAAACTCCGATCTCTGCAAATAGTGCGGAATAATTTTTAAATCTTCGGGGAAGGAGGTAAATTCCTCATATGTGCGGAAAGTTCCACTAATTTCTTTACATAGTTTATCTCTCTTTCGGATGCATTCGCTTGATTCATTATTTCTTTTTCGTTAATGTCATGTTCCAATCCGAACAGAATTTTGTCCAACTTTTCGTATGTTATTTGCAGGGCGAATTCGTCTGTAATTCCGGGAAGCAGATCCGGGCTCGGCGCTTTTTCTATAATCCTCTCCGGCACGCCTATGTAACTTGCGAGCTGCTTTACCTGACTTTTGTATAGATTTGCAATCGGATCTATGTCGGATCCCGAATCTCCGTATTTTACGAAATATCCCGTAAGTTTTTCGCTTTTGTTACAATTTCCTATTACTATATAGTTGTTCAGCTCGGCGTAGTAATACCACATAACCATTCTTATCCTGTGTTTTATCCTGTGAAATGCAGTGCCTCTTCGAATTTCTTCGCTTCCTTCTCCGCCTTTCAATGTTTTCAGGAACGTTGTTTCTTCTTCGTCCTGATGCGCTTTGTACCTGTTTATCACGTATTTTTCCTGAACCTTTCTCGGAATGCCGAAAGCGGACGGTACGATGCCGTATGCACCGGTTGCCTTCACAATCGGAGTAATGTCTATCTTCTTTAGTTTTATTCCTAATTTTTCCGCAACAAGCCTTGCGTCCTGCTCACTCTGTTTGCTGCTGTCACGTTCCGGAAGAAAAAGAGCAAGGACGTTTTCATTGCCGATTGCTTTTACTGTAAGAAACGCGCCTAATGCGGAATCAATGCCGCCGCTGACTCCTATTACCGCACCTTCCCTGTGAAATGCCTTTACATTTTTCCTGATAAATTCCGTGATTACGGAAATTGCTTTTTCCGGATTTTTGATCTTAAGTCCTTCGGCAATATTCATATGCCTCACCTCTTTTTATATTATACCACTATTTATGTTAGGTGATAGAGGTGAGGCTTTTATGGGAAAGCGGTGAAGGACGCAATGATAATTTGAAAACTGCTCCATGCCTTAGAGAAATCTTCGGGTGTCGCATCCGTTTCTATTGTAAAGAGAATGCCGTTTTTCTCCGTGAAGAACATGGCGCCTTTTATGTTTGTTTCTTTTCCGTTCTGTTCTTTTTCCGTTCCTTCGTAAACGATTTTGTGGAATTTGTTCTTTCCTATCGTAATGTCTTCTTCTTTTACGATGTTTAATCCTTCTTTTTTCAGTTCTTCTATCGAGTAATTTATTATTTCCTCCGTTGTTGCGTTTTCGCTTTTTAAATCGTCCGTATATATGAAACACGCCGCTTGGTATCCGTCCTCCATATCGGGGCTGTCGATTTCCGCATCCGTATCTTCGTCCGGGTGTTCGGTTAACGTCCACTCTTTCGGGTATTTCAAAGTGTAGAGTTTTTTATCGTTTGTAAACGTTTTGAGTTCGATATTTTTCTCCATTTGGACATTTACGATCGAAGTTACGCCGCTTATCACGCTTGCAACCTTTGTATAAACCTTATATCCTTTGAGTTTTAGCATTATCGTGTATTTGCCTTTTGGCAGTTTGAACGTATACGGTGTTTTTTTGCCGCTATACTTTCCGTTTAAGAATATTTCCGCTCCTTGCGGCAGGGACGTAATTTTCAAATATCCGTATTGTATCTTTTCGAGTTGAACGTTTATGTCTTTTTCTTTCCCTGCTTCCATGACAATGCTTTCCGAGAAAGATTTATATCCTTCCTTTTTGAGCGCTATTTCGTGTTTTCCTTTTTTTAAAGAGAGTGTAATAGGAGTGTTGCCTTTAAATTTGCCGTTTATGTAAACTGCCGCATTTTCCGGTGTGCTGGATACTTTCAATACGCCGTTCTCAATCGGAGCGGCTATTTTTTGCAGGGTATAGTTAAAGCTCTTTTTGTCTTTGCTTATCGTGATTTGCTGTTTCATGGTTTTGTATCCCGAAAGGGTAAGGGTTAACGTATGCTCTCCTATTTTTAAATCGAGAGTCGCAGGGGTTATCTTCTCTGTGTCATTTCCGTCTATTAATATTTTTGCCCCTTTGGGTGATGAGTTTATCGTTACATTTACAGTTTCCGCCGCTTTTTCAAGCGTGGGTGAAAGCTCAAGCGTGCGCCCCTTTACGAGCGTAATGTTTTTGCTAAAATCCTTAAATCCTTTGAGCTTAAGTGTCAACGTGTAATTTCCCGATTGAAGGTTCCTCATTGTTTTCGGAGTGATAAATCCCGTGTCTTTTCCGTTTAGGAATATTTCGGCGCCCTGAGGCGTTGAATTTACCGTTAGTTCGGCATATTCCGTTTGAGGATTTGTTATTCCTCCGTTTTGTTGTCCGTTTCCTCCGCTTGTTCCGCTGTTTATGCTAACGGAAGGAGGGTTCATATTGTTTGGTGCGGAATGTCCCTTTAATGCAAATATCGTTATCGGTATGATAAGCGCAACAAGTGCCACTGCCA
>JALSNB010000022.1 GCA_026987225.1 Caldisericaceae bacterium | reverse complement strand
CTGTGGGATACGCTCATTACCGATCCGGGCAGCCTTGAAGAGGAAAGGGACTCGGAGCGTGCAAAGTTCATTAAAAACGTTTTGAACCTCAAAGAAAGCGATATTGACACGATAATGAAGTTTTTCAGAGATCTCGTGCACAGTTTCAAAAATCCCTCGAAAGAGAACGAATGGGCTATTATGCCTGAGACGCAACTTAACAAACTTTTTGACATTCTGCATGTTCGGCCGAACAGGGCACAGTTCGAAGAAATTCTGAAAGTGTACGAAGAGGAAGCACTGAGGAAACCGCCCGCACTCACCGAGGAAGACCTTCCACAAACGCTTGCCGAACTGAAAAAGCACTTCAAACTCGCCCTTATATCGAATACCGGCAGAGTGCCCGGCAGAGTGCTTCAAAAAATACTGAAAGATATGGGGCTGCTCTGTTTCTTTGATGTTTTAACGTTTTCCGATGAGATAAGAAGGAGAAAACCGGATCCGGAAATATTCCTCGTTACGTGTGAACGTGCATGCGTAAAGCCTGACGAAGCGGTGCATGTCGGGGATTCCGTAAATATCGATTTCATAGGCGCGGAAAATGCAAATGTCCGTCCGCTTCTCTATTCGCCTCCGCCCAAAGAGCCGAAACGGACGCCGTTTATAAGAAGCTTAAAGGAGATAAAGGAGGTAGTGAAAAAACTTTATGATTAAAATTGACGGGGAATCGCTTTCATTAAAGGAGGTGGAGCGGGTTGCTTTGCACCGGGAGCCCGTTTCCCTTTCGCAAACAACTTTCCGGAGAATTGACCGTTCGGCCGAATTCATAGAGAGCCTTGCGCGTTCCGGAAAAGTGATTTACGGAGTGACAACGGGGTTCGGAAGCCTTGCAACACGCATCATACCGACCGAGGATATAGAAATATTGCAGGAAAATTTGCTAATGAGCCATGCGTCCGGTATGGGAGCGCCCCTTTCCGAAGAAGACGTGCGTGCAGGTATTGTTGTGCGTGCCAACTCCCTTGCAAAGGGTTTTTCAGGCGTGCGAAGAGTTGTTATAGAAAAACTCATCGAACTTTTGAACAGGGAAATTTACCCGTACGTTCCGTCTTTCGGCTCAGTCGGTGCGTCTGGAGACCTTGCGCCGCTTGCACATGTTGCGCTTTTGCTGATAGGCAAAGGCAGGGCTTTTCATAACGGAAAATTCGAGGATTTTAAAAATGTTTCAAAAGAAAAAGGTTTTGTTCCTCTCGACAGCCTCAAGGCAAAGGAGGGACTTGCCCTTATCAACGGGACGGCGGTTGAAGCGGGTATGTCGGCTCTTCTTCTGAGAAAAGCGTTTTATCTTACGGATGCGTCATTGAAGGCTGCGGCACTTTCATTGGAAGCGCTTCGTGGCAGAAAGGAAGCCTTTGACTCACGCATTCAGGAAGTAAGGGGCTCTGTGGAGCAAGCGGAGGTTGCGGCGGTCATAAGAAAAGAGATTGAGGGGAGCAAACTGATTAATTCCGCAGACAGGGTACAGGACGCTTATTCCCTTCGCTGCATACCGGCCGTTTACGGAGCCGTGCTTAACGGTTTGAGATACATTGAGGGCACGATCCTAAGGGAACTCAATGCCGTTACGGATAACCCGATCATTTTTGCAGACGACGGGGATGTGCTTTCGGGCGGAAATTTCCATGCGGAACCGATCGCATTTGCAATGGATCACTTCGGAGTCGTGATGTCCGAAATCGGCAGTATAAGCGAGCGGCGCATAAATCGTTTGCTGAACCCCGCACTGAGCGGCCTTCCCGCATTTCTCGTCAGGCACTCCGGATTGAACTCCGGAATGATGATCGTACAATATACGGCATCTGCACTTGCCTCTTTCAACAAAACGCTTTCCCATCCTGCAAGCGTTGATTCGATTCCCGTTTCTGCGGATCAGGAAGATCACGTCAGCATGGGAATGAACAGCGTTCTTAAGGCAAAAGAAATTTTGGCCAACGTGCAGCGGATCGTTTCTGCGGAACTGCTCGTTTCGGCACAGGCTGCGGATTTTGTCGGGGCGGAAAAGTTGGGAAAAGGGACAAGAGAAACTTACGAAAAAATCAGGGAAATAGTGCATTTTGCAGAGCACGACAGGGAATTTGCCTACGACCTGAAAAGAATAAACGAAGCGTTAGACAAACGAATCATTTAAATAGATGGTGCCGAAGGAGGGAGTCGAACCCTCACGGGGCTCTGAACCCCTGCGGATTTTGAGTCCGCCGCGTCTGCCAGTTCCGCCACTTCGGCAACGCTTATATTATAAGAAACAATCTCTTTGCGTCAAGTGCATATTTTCATACGGAACTTTTTTCTTTTGCAGTTATCTAATCTAAAATCGAATGATTTTTTTGAAAATTTTGTTTATATTTATTTCACAATTCGGTGTATAATGTGTAAAAAGAAAATTTATAAATTTATGTTTTAAATACGGGCAAGGAGGTGAGGGCAATGAGAAAGTTGTTAGTATCATTGCTGATAGTTTTGTTTTGTGTTTCGTTTTTCGGTGGCATAGGAAGCGTCTATGCGCTCTCCGCAACGGTTAGTGCAAATCCCGCAACTCCGGGTGCAAATGCATTTTACACGGTGCACATAACGACTCAGCAGGCGCTTACTGCCAACACGGATTACATTAAGATCACTTTTGCTTCCGGTTTTACCGTGCCGAGCAGCATAAGCAACGGAACGATTCGGGTGAACGGTGCCGTGCCGCACAGCGTCAGCGTAAACGGGCTTTCCGTTTACATTTATCCGTCACAGAATCTTGCGGCAGGAAACATCACGGTGTATATTTACAATTCGGCCGGCATAAAAAATCCTTCAGTCGGAGGAACGTATTACACGATAACGGTATCCACGTCAAAAGAGACTACCGGATATGCGTACAGTTTGTACATTCAGTCCGCAGTCCGAAACCTTGCGGTGAGCGTTAACCCCAACAGCGCCGGAAGTTATGCCTCCTACACGATTTCATTCGTTCCAAATATCGCACTTTCCAACAGCGACCATATCTATGTGACATTCCCGTCGGGAACAACTCTTCCGAGCACGATTCATGCCTCTTACGTAACGGTTAACGGATATCATTGCTATTACGTGAGTAAAATAAACAGCCTGAAACTCGATATTCGCCCGCCGGTTAACGTAAATGCAAATACAACCTGCGTGATCGTAATAAGCGACACGTTCGGCATCAAGAACCCGACAAACCCCGGGAATTATACGCTTCAACTTTCCACAAACAAAGAGCCTGCTTCCGCAGTTTCCAACACATATACGATTATCGGAAGCAACATAAGGAATCTCACCGTTTCTTTGAGCCCTAACACGGCAGGTGCCGTTGCAACGTATTCGATCTGGTTCACAACGGGCCCGAGCGGCGCTTTGTCGAACGGCGATTACATAAAAATCATTTTCCCGGAAGACACTTACGTTCCGACAAATTCAAACGCCTCTTATATTACGATTAACGGAATGGCATGCTCGTACGCCACTGTGAACAACCGCACGCTTACGATATACCTTCCGAGCGGGCTCTCAATAGGCAACAATGCACCGTGCACGGTTGTTATTGCGGATCATTACGGCATTAAGAACCCCACAACTCCGGGGGATTACACGCTAAACCTTTCGACGAGCAAGGATACGATTCCGGCAGTGTCCAATACGTACACGATTATCGGGACGTCCGTTTATAACCTCAAAGTCGTGCTTGAGCCGAACGTTCAGGACGCAACCGCAAAATGCATCGTTTCGTTCAGAACGTCCGATAGCGGCGCTCTCACACAGAACAGCGACAAAATATACGTTCAATTTCCATCACAATTCGACGTACCCGACTATATCAGCCCTTCCTATATCACCGTAAACGGAGTTTCCGCTTACTATGTCAGTGTTTCTCAAAACGAGCTCGAGATAACGACACCCGTTTCCATAGGAGATGATGCGAATGTCTCGGTTACGATATCGAAAAATGCGGGGATCAAAAACCCGTCTTCGCCTGGAGATTACATATTCTCCGTGTCCACATCCGGCGATGTTGTTCCGGAAAGTTTTACAGTTACGATAAGGCGCTCGACAATTAAATCGCCCACCGTTACTTTGAGCAGTTATGCGGTTGGTGACATCCCTCAAATCACAGTGACGTTTACCAGCGGAAGCGCAGGCAGCCTCACCCAAAATTCAGACAAAATTTATATCGAATTTCCTACGGAGTTCAAACTGCCAACCGTTATACCAGCAGGCAGCGTAAGCGTCGATAATGTTGCCGCCCGTTACGTTTCAAGGCATGGAAACAGGTTGGATATTACGGTTCCCGTAAGTATTCCGGCAAACAGCAAAATTGTTGTTGTGATAGGCAAAAATGCCGGTATAAAGAATCCTCAGGCAATCGGAGACTATTCGTTGAAAGTTTACACGTCCAAAGAAACGGAACCCATCGAAACAAACACTTTCACAATCATTGCCCTGCCTAAAACCGTAATCTCGGTGAACCCGCCCCAACCGGACGGGAAAAACGGATACTACGTAACGGCTCCGATTATTACGCTTACAGCCTCCTCGCCTGTCGATGCAAACCCTACGATTTACTACTACATAGATAACGGAAGTCCCCGGGTTTACACTGCGCCGTTCAGGATGGTTGACGGCGTGCATACATTGTATTTCTATGCGGTGGATCATCAGGGCAACAAGGAAAAGCCTCAAAGCAAAAAGTTTCTTGTCGATACGAAACCGCCCGTTTTGCAAATTATTTCTCCGAAAAACGGTGCAGTTATCAACACAAAACAGTGCACGATAAAAGGAAAGACGGAAAAAGATGCAACCGTTACGATAGACGGGCAGAACGTTCCTGTCGGAGCGGACGGAAGTTTTACGTTCACCTCGCAGATAAGCGGACAGACAGTTTTTACGATAGTTGCGGAGGATATCGCAGGCAACAAAACGACGGTAAAGCTCAGCGTTTCCCTTGACACAACACCGCCCAAGCTTACGGTGAGCGCGCCGTATGCATTCGAGGTGTTCCATCAGCCGATAGTCACGGTCAAAGGGCAAACCGAGAAAGACGCAACGGTTGAAGTGAACGGGCACAAGGTAAACGTAAACGGGGAAAATTACACGTTTACCTACACACTCACCCTTACAAAGGAGGGTTTGAACAGCATAAACGTTGTAGCAACGGATCTTGCGGGGAACGTGAGCCGCGTTTCGATACCCGTAAAATTCATACCGAAGACGAAAATCGTGCTTCAAGTGGGCAACAAAAATGCCATTGTGAACGGCTCGACGGTAAAGCTCGATGCCCCGCCCGTTATTGTGCATAACAGAACGCTTGTTCCGCTTCGTTTCATTGCGGAGGCGTTCGGTGCAAAAGTGCGGTGGAATCCGGTTTTCAAACTCGTATTCATATCGATCGGAGACAAGGAAATTATCCTTCAGGTCGGCACCCCTTATGCATCGGTAAATAACCGCAAGGTAAAACTTGATGCCCCGCCGAAAATCGTGAACGGCCACACAATGGTACCGCTCCGCTTCATTGCGGAGGCGTTCGGTGCCAGCGTCAACTGGGACGGCGAAACAAGAAGCATAACGATTGTTTACCCGAAATAAA
>JALSNB010000021.1 GCA_026987225.1 Caldisericaceae bacterium | reverse complement strand
CCGATATAACTCAACGCATATATCGAATAACCCAATATGATAGTCTTTTTCCTTCCGATTTTATCCGAAAGTGCGCCGAGAGGCGTTGCAAGCAAACCGTAAACCGCACTGTGAATAAACCAGAGAAACAGAATGGATGAAGCAATAAGCCCGATTTTGCCCGAATACATAGTAATAAACGCATCGGAACTATTGCCAACCGTAAACAGTGTAACGGCAGCTATATAGAAATAAAACCTCTTACCCAAATTAAAATGCGAAGCTGTTTTCTGCTTTTCGACAAATCTCTTAAACTCTTTTTCCTTAACAAACAATATCAGCCCGACAGCAATAAAAGCGGGAATAAGGGCAAATTTAAACACGGCTTCATAGTTTGTCTCGCCGAATACTTTTAAAACCCATATACCGAGAAGGGGGCCAACGGCAGCGCCCAGCGTATCCAACGCCCTGTGAAATCCGAAATAAAGCCCTCTGTTGGTTTCGTCAGTATAAGATGAGATTAGCGCATCTCTCGGTGCGGTTCTTATACCTTTTCCCACCCGCTCAAGCGCACGAATCCAAAGCACTGCAACGGGCGAACGTGCTATAGGCAAAAAGCATTTTGTAATTGTAGATTCGAAATATCCGAAAAATGCAAACCACTTTCTGTTTTTAAACCTATCCGAAAAATAGCCGAAGAAAAGTTTTAAAAGGGATGCGGTGCTTTCGGCAATACCTTCTATAACCCCGATAAACGCCCCGCCCGCTCCGATGCTTTCAAGAAACAGAGGCAAAACTTTAACGATCATCTCAGAGGAAACATCGTTAAAAAAGCTTACAAAACCCAATATCACAACATTTCTATTCAGTTTCTTCATTCTTTTCTCCCAGATACGTATATCCTTTGAATTTTTTCGCCTCTTCGGCAAATTTCTTATTTTTCAGTTCGGATAAAAACCATCTTATTCCTTTTCTTTTAAGTTCGCTCTTTAAAATAACCACATCGTATTGCTCTTTCTTTTGCAGGATAAAATCAAGTCCTAACAGATCCGCAACGTAACGAATGCCCATTCCGCAATCAGCCCCTCCGAGTTTTACGTTGTTTGCAACTGCAAGATGCGTGTACTCTTCATGATCGTATCCGTTTACGTC
>JALSNB010000020.1 GCA_026987225.1 Caldisericaceae bacterium | reverse complement strand
CAGAGAATCCTACAATAAATTGGCTTTTTCCGTTGAAAATATCGAAAAAAGATTGGAGAAAATCGAGTCCGAACTTGCCGAAAAGCGATAAAGTTGTTTGCATTTTTCGATACGAATTTTGTTTTTTGCGGGCTGTGCCGGAAAGGGGCGAAGTTTATAACTTGATGTTTTTATAAGGGAGGCAATCCATATGAAAGAATCGAAACGTAATTATGTGATTTTGGGTGTTGCTATTGCAGTATTTGTTTTGCTTGCCGTATTTTTCGGCGGTAAATTTTCCCTGTTTACTGTAAGCATAAACAGTGTGAATACGGTGAAAAAGGCGAATCTTTCACCTCTTCAACATTCTTTCTTCGATTTGCTCGGCGAGGGTAAAGTATTCGAAATAGACAGAGGAAAAGAAAAGTTTGATAATATCAGGGTAACTTTCAGTTGCTATAAAGACGGAAAGCCTTTTCCGGGTGTGTCTCCTGCACATATTACTTTTTCCGTAAATAGTGTGCTGAATAAGAATTTGCACAAAATATACACGGGATATGTAATATCGGATTTTACCATATCGCCCGAAGACACGCACCACATTGTGAGGATATTTACGATAACCGGAGAAATCAATTTGAGTTCCACATCTCTTATACCGGATTTCAGTGAGCAATTCGGCGGTTCTGCGGGGTATTCACCCGTTAAGGGTGCCGTGCCTCTTAAGATAGGCGTTTCAACACCGCTTTACATACGCGTTTTCTCGGGGAAAACACATAGCGTCACTATCCCGGACGGAGAGACCGTTTCCGATCTGATAAAGAACAAAAAAACCTTTTATGTTTTCTCCGTTACGCCGGAGAAATAGACGGACAAGATGAAAAAAGCATTTGTTATAATCGGCATAATCATTGCAATAGGTGTTATTTCTTTTACATTTATCCGAAACGTTCCGCACAACGTGATTGCCGTTAAAGCGAAAACGATGCATCCCGTATCGGTAAACAAGGAAACAGAAAAAATTGTTTCCGCTGGCTTTAAATTTAAAAAGATTGATTTTCCGCTCGTAATGCCCTTCGATACGATTAATGCGTATTTTGACAAAGCGAGCGATACCGTTTGGAAATTGACGTGGGATCCCAATTCGAACTTTTA
>JALSNB010000019.1 GCA_026987225.1 Caldisericaceae bacterium | reverse complement strand
GAGAAGCATGACAAACGGGCTTATCGGTGTAAATATATTGGCAGCATTGAGCGATTTTTACGAATTGGTAAAAGTTGCGGTTAAGGAACAGATAGATTTTATATTTGTCGGAGCGGGGTTACCGCTAAAAAATCTTGCAACAATTGTAGGAGAAAGTTCCGATAAAATTAAAACCAAATTGATTCCTATCGTTTCGTCCGGTAGAACCACCAAAGTACTGTTTCAATATTGGGCAAAACATTACGGTGAAGTTCCTGATGCGGTTGTTGTTGAAGGCCCTAAAGCGGGCGGACATCTCGGTTTTAAAAAAGAGCAAATTTACGATCCCAATTACAAGCTTGAAAACATTCTTCCTTCGGTTGTCGAGTCTGTAAAACCTTTTGAAAGACTTTTTAAGAAAAAGATACCGGTTATAGCGGCAGGCGGAATATATACGGGGTATGATATATTCAAATTTATGAAGCTTGGTGCAAGCGGTGTGCAGATGGCAACGAGATTTGTTGCAACAAGAGAGTGTGATGCATCGCCCAAATTTAAAGAAATGTATGTGAAAAGCAAAAAAGAAGATATTGTAATTATAGACAGTCCCGTAGGTATGCCGGGGAGAGCCATAAAAAACGAGTTTCTGAAGGAAGTCGAAATGGGAGATAAGAAACCGTTTACATGCCGATTTAAATGCTTGAAAACTTGTGATTATAGGACTACGCCGTACTGTATAGCTCTTGCCTTGACTAATGCTAAATTAGGTAAAATGTTGAGCGGTTTTGCATTTGCCGGAGAAAATGCTTACAGGATCAATAAAATCACAACGGTTAAAAAACTTATTCGTTCATTAAAGAAAGAATATAAAAGAGCGGTAAAATATGCCGCCAAAAAGGAAAATTCGCGGGTTCTGCACCCCAATATTTCTTTTTAATCGCTAAGTTCCAATTCTCTGAATCTCTTTATAGCAAGGGCAAGCATCGGGAAACTTATTGCAACACTTAGTATTCCTACGATTAAGAACATTAATAGAGTTGCAAAGGATATCCCTTTTAATTTTACCAGAAACGATCCTAACAAACCGAGAAGCACTGCGCCTATTACGAATATGAAATAAAGCAGTCCGTTCAGCAATGCAGCTTTTCCTGATACTAATTTTCTTGGATCAGACGGAGTTTTGAAATTTGGAAAAAGCATTCCGATAAATATTGCAGAGGCTGTAAATAAGAGCGGAAGGAATATGGCAAAAGGAAACGTTATTAAAATATAGAGTTTTGGAGTATTTTTCAACAGAAATACGGAGAATACGAGCAGAATTAAATTCATTAATTCTCCGCTTACAAACGGAAGGAAAAATTTTGACCAGATAAATTCGCTATCTTTAATTTTTGCGAGAAACGGAACCCATATACTTTCTCTGTCTAAGAAAAGCATTATTAATGCATTCTGGCCGCAAAGCATAAAATCCACGATAACAAAATACATTAATGGTAGAATAAAAGCATCAAAGCTGCCTTTGGCATTTTTTGCAGGTGATATAATAAAAACAAAGAAGAAAAATCCTGCATATCCTATGGAGAGGAACAGAGAAGTTTTTATTCTCGAATCTCTCATAAGCGTTTTAATGTCTTTTGAAACAAGAGCGGAAATGTGTTTTGGCAAAAATTTCGAAACTCGTATTTCTTTTTCGATGGATTTTGCACCGAACTTTACACTTTCTGTTTTTTCTGCCCTGAATAATCCTTCTACATAGTTCTTCTCTGATAAAATAATAGCCAAATACATAAGAGCAAGTCCTATAATAGGATAAATCAATGCGTAAATAATACCCTCGAATATTTTTCCATTTTTAAATGCAAATGAAAATGTAACTGCAAGTTGAGTCGGGATAAATCTCAAAACGGATTGAATTTTATTTACAACTGTCGGCAGATTACTGCTATTAATAATGTGGAATGCGGGATTTGGTATCTGGCTTATCAGGTAAATTGAAATTCCTAAAATCATGTTTAATATGAGCACGATAGTTTGCAATTTCTTAATTGAAACACGTTTTGCAATCGGTATGATTATCAAAGCCGCTATTGAAAAAGGCAGTAAAGGAAGCAGCATAACAAAGATAAAAGAGACAATGTAAAAAATAGGGCTTACATTGTATTTTATGCCAAATGCAACAAAAAACGGATATACGAGCACTAACGGATAAATTGCTTCCTCTAAATTTGCAAATATAAACTTCGAAATAAAAACGGTGCGTTGAGTAACGGGCATTGAAAGTATCAGTTTTGTATCGGAAGATAAATACAATGAACTAAGTATTACTGAGAAGCTTCCGAGGAAAAGGAATATGAGCATTGCAAGTACAACACTGTTGAGGATTACTGAAGGTAAATTTATTTGTGATGCGACGTATGAAGGCAGCCTTAAGGAAAAAACGAATAGCCCTAATTTCGTAATGAAGTAAAATACAATACCTCCTGCGATCAGCACACCTGTAAAAATAGGGACTCTCAAATTCTTTTTTCTGGAGATAGAAGTTATCATAGACAAAAAATAAGCTTTTAGCAGCGCACGGTATATTTTCATTTTACTCCTCTAAAAATTTTATTAGATCTTTTGTATCTTCCCCGCCAGTTAGTTCAAGGAATAGGTCCTCTAAATTTGCCGATTCGTCTTTTGCCATCTTTTTGAGTTCGGGTATCGTTCCTTCCGCAATCAGATTGCCTTCTTTAATGATTCCCACTCTATCACACATTTTTTCGGCAATTTCCAATATATGTGTGGACATAAATATTGTTTTGCCTTTCTTTGCAAGGGCCCTTAACAAATCTTTTACAAGTTTGGCGCTTTTCGGGTCGAGCCCTACTGTCGGTTCGTCAAGAATGAAAACAGACGGATCGTGTATTAGTGCCGCTGCAATAACGATTTTTTGTTGCATTCCGTGAGAATAAGTCTCTATCAGTTCATCCGCTTTATCAGTAAGAGAAAACATGTTAAAGATTTCTTCCATTTTTCTTTTAGCTGTTTTTCTGTCTATATCGTATATGTCCGCTACGAAATATAAAAATTCTCTTCCAGTGAGTTTTTTATAAACTGCCGGTGTATCCGGTATGAGGCCGATGAGCGATTTCGCCTTGATAGGGTTCTCTGACAGATCGACGCCTTCGATTAATACGGTTCCTTTGGTCGGCTTTATTAATCCAGTGATCATTCTTATTGTTGTTGTTTTTCCCGCGCCGTTAGGGCCGAGGAATCCGTATATTTCACCGGAGTTTACCCTAATGTTGAGGTTATTTACCGCAACCAAATTCCCGAAACGTTTTGTTAAATTAATCGTCTCAATCATATATACCTCCCCGCTATTTTCATTATAAATGAAAGTGACAAAAATAACAAAATCTGCTTCGGGAAATTGTTGCAAATACACTAATATTTAGCTTATCTTTAAATCTTTATTTTGAAGAATTTCCTTTTTCCTATTTTAAGAATATCACCGTCGCTAACTTTTACCGGTGTCTTAAAATCCGGAATTTTTTCTCCGTTTAGTTTTACGGCGCCTTGTTGAATTAATCTCCTTGCTTCGGATTTCGATTTGACAATTTTATTCTCTGCAAGCAGTTTAACGATGTCTATCAAGCCGTTTTCCAAAATGTTTGCAACTGACAATTCTTCTATATCATCAGGGACCTCTCTGTTGCTGAATACCTTTTTAAAGTTCTCCTCCGCTTTTTTAGCTTCTTCTTCATTGTGGAACAACTTGGCTATTTCGAATGCAAGTTTCATTTTTAATTTCATCGGGTTTTCCGTGCCGTTCTTAATCACTTGATCGATTTCTTTTGCTTCCTTTTCGCTTTTATCGAGGATAAGGAAGTAGTATTCGGATATGAGTTCGTCAGGAATGGACATGATTTTTCCGTACATTGAATTTGCATCTTCTGTAATGCCTACATAGTTTCCTAAGCTTTTGCTCATCTTTTTAACTCCGTCCAATCCTCTCAAAATAGGCATGATCATTGCAATTTGAGGAGGCATTTCGTATGTTTCTTGTAATTTTCTTCCCATCATCAGGTTGAATTTTTGATCGCTCCCTCCGAGTTCGACATCGGCTTTTATTGCAACCGAATCGTATGCTTGCATAACGGGATAGAAAAATTCGTGGAAGAAAATAGGGATTCCCGCTTTGTAGCGGTTCAGGAAATCGTCTCTTTCCAATATTCTTGCAACCGTAAACCTTGAAGAAATTTTTATCCATTCCTCGAGGTCGATTTTTGAAAGCCATTCCGAGTTGAAGTGAATTTCTGTTTTATCCTTGTCGAGTATCGTAAAAACCTGTTCAAAATATGTTTTTGCGTTTTCTTCTATTTGTTCTCTTGTAAGCGGGGGCCTCGTCTTCGAGCGGCCTGACGGATCTCCTATAAGTGCCGTAAAATCGCCGATTATAAAAACCACTATATGGCCAAGTTCTTGAAAATCACGCAGTTTCCTCAACACGACGTAATGGCCAAGGTGCAAATCCGGTGCCGTAGGATCTGCTCCGAGTTTTACTCTTAGCTTCTTTCCGCTGTTTAGTCTATCTTTGAGTTCGTTTTCATTTATAATTTCAAGCGTTTTATTCTTAATCTTTTCAAAAGCGTCCATTTGTGCCTCCTCAATTCCTCAAGTGTTTTTATATTTTAAGAAAATTTGCTATAAAAACAAATGTGTTATAATTTTGCATAGGAGGTAATCTGATGAAAATAGCAATTGGTTCGGATCACGCAGGATTTAAATTAAAAGAGGAAATCAAGAAATTTTTGAAAGAAAAAGGAATAGAAGTGGTTGATTTCGGGACACATTCCGAAGATAGAGTGGATTATCCTGATTACGCTATTCCGCTTGCAGAAAGCGTAGCAAGAGGTGAAGAAGATTTTGGAATCTTGATCTGCGGAACAGGAATAGGAATGTCTATTGCTGCAAATAAAGTCAAAGGTATAAGGGCGAGTCTTGTGAGTGATGTGTATTCGGCACATTCTGCAAGAGAGCATAACAATGCAAATATATTGTGCATGGGAGGGAGAGTTCTTGGCGTAGAACTTGCAAAAGAGATAACAAATGCATGGCTTAATGCTTCGTTTATGGGTGGCAGGCACGAAAGAAGAATAAATAAAATTTCCGAATATGAGCAAAAATAGTGCAATAGCGATTGACGGAGATTCCGGTAGCGGAAAATCAACCGTAGGAAAACTTGTTGCCGAAAAATTAGGATATGAGTTTATAGATAGCGGCTTGCTTTACAGGGCTGCAACTTTTGTGATTATAGGACTTAAAAAGGAAAGCAGCAGGGAGGAATGGGTTAAGATAGTTGAGAACACGAATTTTGATCTAAGAGAAAACCACGTTGTTATAGACGGCAAAGAGATACCTGTCGATAGTTTAAGAAGCAAAGACGTGGACGCACTTGTTTCGCCTGTTTCCACGATTGCGGAGGTTCGCAACTCGGTTAATAAGATTTTAAAGAGAATTGCATCAAACCGAAATGTTGTTATGGTTGGTAGGGATATAGGGTCGGTTGTTCTTAAAGATGCGTTTTTAAAAATTTATCTTACCGCGTCTCTGAGGGAAAGGGCGAATAGAAGATTTAAAGAATTGATAAATAAGGGGGTTCAAATTACTTTTGAAGAGGTTATGCAAAATTTGAAAAATAGGGATATTATAGATTCTTCAAGAAGCGTAGCGCCACTTTTGGTGGCAAAAG
>JALSNB010000018.1 GCA_026987225.1 Caldisericaceae bacterium | reverse complement strand
AACATATAAAAAATCTTGAATTTATAGTGATGGAATATCCTACGGTTGAAATGTTACGGAGGGTCGGGCTTTATGGCAGGGGAACACTTCTTGGCCTTTACGAAGGAGTCCCTTTGCGCAAAAGGGGGCCTGGATATCAGGCCGTTCTTCCCGATAGAATTACTCTTTTTATGGGGCCTATTATTGAACAATCCGAAAGGTTAGGGATTCCCTTGAAGGAGAAAATAAAAAAGGTTTTGATGCATGAAATAGGGCATTACTTTGGCTTGAGCGAAGAAGAGCTTAGAGAAATGGGAATAGCATGAAGAAAGTTTTAAAAAGACTATCGCTTTTGCTTCTTATTCTCATTTTTGTTTTTTCTCCGTCAGAAACGATAAACGAATTTTACTTTAATAAAAATGCGGATGCTTACCCAATTCAAAAGGAATGGGGTTCAATGGATTTCATTTTGAACGGTGCACGTATTAAAAACAGTTACGGCATGTTGCGCCCAAAAAATCTGCATGGTATCTATATAACCGGTTGGACTGCGGGTAGCAGTAGATTCGGCGAGCTCATCAAAATTGCAAAGGAAAACGGAATAAATGCGTTCGTAATTGATGTTAAAGACGCAACGGGCTATTTGTCGTTTGACTCAAACATTCCTTTTGCAAAACAAATTCATTCGAATAGGGCAAAGATGAGAAGTCTTCAAAAAATTACTTCGGAGTGTATTAAAAACGGTATTTTTCCTATTGCAAGGATAGTTGTTTTCAAAGATCCTGTACTTGCAAGGCACAGAAAGGATATTGTCGTAAAAAAAGCTAACGGTTCGATTTATTACGATCGAAGCGATCTTCCGTGGGTTGATCCTTATTCTAAAATTGTTTGGGATTATAATATCAGTGTTGCAAAGGCTGCAATTGCTGCTGGTTTCAGGGAAATTCAATTTGACTATGTGAGGTTCCCGGCGGTTCCGAACAGTTTGAAACTCATTTACCCTGCAAACAAAAATCATATCTCTAAGAGTGATGATATATCCTATTTTTTGAAATATGCAACCGATATTCTCCACAAATACGGAGTAAAAGTGGAAGCGGACGTTTTCGGGTTGGTACTTACAAATAAATCGGATCTTGGCATAGGGCAAAATCTTGAAAAGA
>JALSNB010000017.1 GCA_026987225.1 Caldisericaceae bacterium | reverse complement strand
TTGCCGAAAAAGGAGTTCATATAAACAGTATTGCAAAATTTAATGACAAACTGATTCTCTGCGGTTGGGTATCAAACGGCAATAGCGAGTCTTATCCTCCTACGGATTCTCGTTGCTTTACGGCAGCCGTTTCCATTCCTTCGGGAAACATTATATGGGCAAAAACATTCGGTAAGAGCGGAAGCGGGCTTACCACCGTAAAAAGCATAGGGGAAGGAGACTTTGCAGCGGATGGTTTTACCAATAACATGTTTGACACCGGTTTGATTTTTGCACTGTTCGACGCAAACGGTAATTTTAAAGTAGTAAAATCGGAAGACAGTGAAGGGCAATTCGGTGAAAGCGGAAACCTTTGCATTACGAAAAACGGATTTTTTGTGTCCGGAAACTTGAACGGTACCCTTGTAGTAAATCTTAATAAATCCGGGAACGTTGTCAGAAGTAAAATTATTAAATACAAAGCGCACGAAGTAAATGCAAAACGCATCTGTTGCACGGAAGGAAATGATCTTATAATTGCTTGTGAAACAAATCTTCCCGCATAAGAGAGCGATATGCTCATAGTAAAAGTAAATGGCAGCGGAAACCTTATTCGTGCAAAAAAATTCGGTGGCAGTGGTTCCGATTTTGTTCAAAGCCTTTCTTGTAGTGGAGAAAATAATTATGTATTAGCCGGAACAATATCCGATAAAGGAATTCCGGTTTTATTTAAATCGGATAATGACGGTATTATCCCGGGAAATGACGGATACGAAGAAGACATTTCCGGAGAAATTAGCATAGTCAATACGGATTTTGCGCTTAATAAGGATAGCAATCCTAAAAATGTCAGGGCATATACCAAATCGATCATCGATTTTATACCCGGAAAGCCTCAAATATCTTTGAGAGAAGCCTTTATTCCGTTTGTATTGAAACTAAAGCCCTCTGCAAAAACTGCCGTAATAAACGGAAAATTAAAAATTACCCTTAATCCGAAACCCGTAATAATACCCAAATGGAGCAGAACGGTTGTTCCCATACGTGCAATTGTAGAAGCATTGGGAGGAACAATAAGTTGGGACGGTAAAGAGAGAAAAGTTACAATAAACTTTAACGACACCGTAATAAACTTATGGATAGATAATCCCAAAGCAAAAGTAAACG
>JALSNB010000016.1 GCA_026987225.1 Caldisericaceae bacterium | reverse complement strand
GGTATGAATTTGGTTGCACCGTTCAGGGCAATTACCATGAGTCCCGTTGCAATCGGATCGAGCGTGCCTGTGTGCCCCGCCTTTTTCGCATGTAATGTTTTTTTTACTTTTTCAGTAAATTTGAACGACGTGATGCCATACGGTTTAGAGATCAGCAAAATATACGGGCGCAATTCTTCCATTTTCCACTTTTACTCCTTCCGCTTTCAAGAGTTTTATTTTGGTTTTGATGCCGCCCCCGAATCCGCCTATCTCTCCGTTCGATTTTACCACCCTGTGGCACGGGATAATAATCGGTAAAGGATTTATGCGCATTGCATACCCGACAAGCCGGGCGTAGTGCGTGTTTCCGAAAATTGCCTTTGAAACGCCGCCGTATGAAGAAACTTTTCCGAGAGGAATCTCCTGCACCTTTCTGAATATCAGTTTGAGGTCTCTTTTGGCCTCGACGAAATATTTCACTGCGGTGCGGTCGCCCTTCCAAAATGCCGTGATTTTTTCGGAAAGCGTTTTGTCTTCCGATTTGCAGCGCTTTGCAAAGTCTATTTTGGTTATGATGCCGTTTTCCATATGGATTTTCAAAGGGATTCCGTTGAACATAGCGCAGTATGTTTTACCCATTGCCACCCTTTTTCTTCAGAGTAATTTCCACGGTTTCTGGGTTTACTATGCTTATCACCGTATTTTCGGGAAGCCCCTTTATGATAACGGGCACGGTGTATGTCCCTTCCCCGAATGTCGATACGTCAACGATTGCCGTTACGCTCTGCTTGTCTATTTTGTCAAGCGTATCCGCAAAACCTTTGAGTATGACTTTTACTTCTTTTGCCGAAATTGTCGCATCGAACAGCACGGCGTTGTAGTTTACGGTGAGCGGCACAGTAATTTCAAGCGTTTTTACGGGCTCTACGTCCACTTTTACGTTGCATGTGTTATCTCCGTTTATCTTTACTCCTTCCGGAACGTTTAACGCTATTTGGAACGTTTTCGTTTTTGTTATGCCGGATACGTCTATCGGCTCCGTTTCGATGAATTGCAGAGAGGAAAGCGTTTTCATATCTCCGCTTACCGTGATTGTTTGCGGGCTTACTGATATTCCTTTTATGCCGAAACCCTGGAACGGCTCTCCGTTTATCTTAGGCACGACGGGAAGCGTTTCGGATACGTTGGGATTGTTTTCCAAAATTTTCACCACGCAGCTTGCGGGATTTACCTGCACGTTGCTTACGTCCGCATTGTCCTTTATCACGAGTTGAACGGGCAGAACAACCGTTGTTTCGCTGTTTATTCCCGTGAGATCCACTTCAACGACAACGGATTCTATTTCGTCTAATTTGCTTAAAGGCCCTGTGAGCATTACGCTGCTCGGCGTAACGATGGGTTCTTTCGGCAAAAAGTTCGGTGCGGGATTTCCCTTGAACTTTACGATAACGGGCATTTTTCTTGTTGTGATTTTTTCGAGAGTGACTTTTACCTTTTCCGGAGAAACGGATTTTACCTTTATTGCGGATGTGGGAGGCTTAATGTCAACGGGCAGATAGAACTCCCCTTCGCTTTTTCCGGCAAGGTTTACGAGCGCCGTAAAGTCATTGCCTTTTATGCCCAAAATCACTTTGCTTGAGCCTTCCGCCGTTACCGTTACGTCCGGAAGTTCGTTTGTGATGTAAACTCCGCTTTCTATGTTTATCGGAGTTATCGGCACTTTGAACGTTCTCGTAACTGTGGGCCCCTGCACGCCTATTACGTAATACCATATCAGTATTGCGAATACGAGGGAGAGCACTCTGATATCGAGGAATTTCATAAAGAATTTTTTCATTTCTTTTTTGTGCCTCCTTCGGTTTTGTTTCCTATTGTGATCGGTTTTGCTATGACGAGTAGCATGCCTCTCAGTTCGAGCGGGCTGAGGTATCTTGTGAGTTTTCCTTTCAATGCCATTGATATGATGCCCGTTTGCTCCGAAACAACGACTGCAACGGCATCCGTTTCCTCCGTTATTCCGACTGCCGCCCTGTGCCTTGTTCCGACCCCTTCCCTGTCAAGCGATTCGTCCAGAGAAAGCGGAAGCACGCAGCGTGCCGCAACGATTTGGCTGTCCCTTATGATAACCGCGCCGTCGTGAAGGGCGGTATTCGGGAAAAATATTGTGTTTATAAGTTCAGAGCGGACGAGCGATTTGATCGGGACACCCGTTTCTATGTATTCGTTGAGCGGAACGGAGCGTTCGATAACGATCAGCGCACCGATTTTGTTCAGAGAGAGGTATTTTACGCTTTTTACGATTTCCTCGATTACGGTTTTGAAATCCTCTTCGCTTGTCTCCCTTGCCTCTATAAAGATGCCTTTGCCCAACCCGGTAAACCATTTTCTCAGTTCGGGCTGAAACACGACAACGAGCAAGAAAGGCAAAAATGTTACCGAGAAGCGGAGCAGCCAGTTCATAAGAAAACTGAATGTGATGAGGTGTATTACGTTGCCGAGCTTTGCAAGGATTGCGATGATAACGAAATACAGCCCTATGCCTTCCGCAAGTTGCAACGTTCTTGTGTGTTGAATTGCTCTCAGCACGAAATATATGATAATTGCAACGAGTAGTATATCTGCAATGGTGAGTATAATGTACCCTGCTCCAAGGTTTTTAATTGTCAGTGCAATCGTATTTTCCACACCTATATTTTTACATAGTTTGCATTTTTTTGCAAGTATCTTTTAAGGAAATTAACCGCCCCCGTCCGGCGGAAAAAAGTCAAAATAACTTCCGTCTTTCAGGGCGAGCCTCACCATATCGAAATCTTCGAGCTCCGTATTTTCTTTTTTAAGGGTTTCTATGTTCCGCCCGTTCACAAGGCATACGACTCTGTTGTATCGCATTTCCTTTTCTATAAACGGCAGCTCTTTTTTCAATTTTTCAAATATTTCCTTTATGCTGTTTCCTTGCAGGTACAGCCTGTTTTTGCCTGCTTTTTCGGCAATTTCGCCGTGCAGTATAACCGTAACTCTTGCCATAAAACCCCCTATCTTTGCCGTTTGTTTTATTATAGCATATTTTGAAAATATTACCACTGAAGTTTGCTTTGAATTTTCGCAAAAGCGTTTTTTTCTTATAATGTCTTGATTCTTTAAAATACGGAGGTTATAAATGAACGGTAAAAACAATTTGCTTATTGTAAAAGTGAAGGCCGTGGTATCTTCCATAATGCTTGTGCTTATGGTGCTTGTGAGTTTTTCGGGTATTGCGCTTCTCTTTGCTCCGAAGCGTGCCGGTCAGCTTAATTGGACTTTTCTCGGGATTCCGAAAGAAACGCTCCTAAAAATGCACAATTTGCCCGGTGTCGCTTTAATTGTCTTTTTTGTAATACACTTCATATTGAATCTGAAGCTCTACATTTCGGAGATGAAAGCACTCTTCAAGTAATTATTTTTTGAGATTTTTCAGTTTGTTTCTCAAAATTTTGAGTTCTTTTTCCTTTTTGGCGTTTTTCTCTTTGAGTAGGAGTTTTTCGAGGTAAGCGATTCGCGCTGCGATTTTGTTTGCCTCTTTGTTTTTCTTTTTGTCTTCCTTTTTGCCGTTTTCGCTTTTTCGTAATGCGGAAGGCTTTTGTATTTTTCCTTCCTTCATTACGTAAATTTTGTTTACCGTTTCTTTCAAAACGTACCTGTCATGCGTTACGAGCAGAATTGTTCCTTTATAACTCCTCAGCGCATCGATTACCGCTTCCTTTAAGTCGATGCTGAGATGGTTCGTAGGCTCGTCCAAAATCAGGAAGTTTCCTTTTATAAGGGACACTTTTGCAAGAAGCAATTTCCTCTTTTCTCCTCCGCTCAGCTCCCCCACCGTTTTGAAAACGTCATCTCCCGTAAATCCGAAAAGGGCAAGGATATCCCTTGCCTCGGAAACGGTATATCCGTAATCCGTAATTTCGTTTATGATCGTGCCGCTTAAATCCATGACGAATGCGTCCTGCGGGAAGTAGCCCACCGAAACGGACGGCCCGATTTTTACCTCGCCCTTATCCTGTTTTTCCGCACCTGCTATGATTTTGAGCAAAGTGGATTTACCGCTGCCGTTTTTCCCGATTATCCCCACTCGCTCGTTCCGCATGATAAGTAGGTTTACGCCTTTTAACACCTCTTTTTCGCCGTAATGTTTGAATAGGTTTTTAACTTCGAGCACCTTTTCCCCGCCCCTGTTTTCAAGTTCCAATTTTACCTTTATGCTTTTTTTCTCGGAAACTTCGGGGATTTCTATCTTTTCGAGTTTTTTCTCCCTGCTCTTTGCCTGAGCGGCACGCGTTCCGTATCTGAACTTTTCTATGAAAGCGCGCTCCTTTTCCACGTATTTGAGCAGCTTTTCCCGCTCTTTTGCCAATTTTTCGTTTTCCGCATCCCTGAGTTTTTCGAACTTCTTGTAATCTCCGGGATATTCCTTGAGCGTGCCGTTGGAAAGGTAAAGGATATGCGTTGCAATCCTGTCTATAAAAACCCTGTCGTGCGAAACGACGAGCAGGTCGCCGGAAAACTTTTTCAGTATTTCCTCAAGCAGTTCGATTGTTTCTATGTCGAGGTGGTTCGTGGGTTCGTCCATTACGAGGATATCGGGATCGGATACCATCGCCTTCACTATTTCGCATTTCGTCCTTTCCCCTCCGCTCATCTCCGACATCTTTCTTTTTGCGCTCTCCGCACTGAGCCCGATTTTGTCCATCCATGTCGCAATTTTCTGCTTGTATGTGTATCCTCCGCTCTCTTCGTATTTTGCAAGAAGTGCGTTGTATTCGTCTCCGAATCGCCCTGTTTTTTCCATTCGTTCCAACTCTCTTTCGATTTTCTTTATATCCGAAAATGCCGATTCGATTTCGCTTATTCCGCTTATATCGAGCGTTTCTATTTCCTGAGGCACGTATGCCATTCTCCCTTTTACCGAAATTGTTCCGCTGTCAGGGGAAAGTTTGCCGGTTATGATATTGAGCAGGGTTGTTTTTCCGCTCCCGTTTTCGCCGACTATGATTTTCTTTTCCCCGCTTACCGTAAAGGAAATATCGTTTAAAATTTTTACTCCGCCGTTTATAAAAGTAATATTGCTTACAGTTAACATTCGCACCGCCCGTTTTGAGAATTTACTCTTATATTATAAAATGATGTATATTTTGCAATAGAATGTGAGGTGAAAATGGACATAGAAAAGGAAGTCCTCGATGCGGCAAAAGAATTTTGCAACAAATATATAATGCCCTTTGAAGAAGAAATAGAACTTAAAGGGGAAAAAGTAGAGGAAATTTTCAGGGAATTAGGGAATCACGGCTTCATTGCGGTTCCGTTTCCGAAAGAATTTGGCGGGCTCGGCTTGCCGTTTTACCTCTATGCAAGGACGGCCGAAGTCCTTTCGTATGCAAGCGGCACGATGGCAGGAGTGCTCGGCGCGCATTCGCTATCGACATTTTCCATACTGCTCGGCGGAACGAAAGAGCAGAAGGAAAAATACCTTCCCAAAATGATCAGAGGAGAACTTATCGGCTCTTTTGCGCTTACCGAACAGAATGCGGGCTCAAACCCGGCCGACATACGGACAGAGGCAAAAAAGGAAGGCGATTTTTACATACTTAACGGGACAAAAGTTTTCACGACGAATGCGGGCTTATCCGACGTTTACGTTGTGATGGCGAAAACGGACAAAGACAGGGGTGCGCGCGGCATATCCGCATTTATCGTGGAGAAAGGCGACAAAGGTTTTTCCGTGGGCAGGCAGGAG
>JALSNB010000015.1 GCA_026987225.1 Caldisericaceae bacterium | reverse complement strand
AATCTCA
This sequence comes from Caldisericaceae bacterium, assembly GCA_026987225.1. Classification (GTDB taxonomy): domain Bacteria; phylum Caldisericota; class Caldisericia; order Caldisericales; family Caldisericaceae; genus S016-85. The sequence goes on along the minus strand of JALSNB010000015.1, from coordinate 1,148 downwards.
ATGTTCCCCTCTCCGAGAGGGGTTGGGGGTGTGTTTTATACTTTCCGCCACTCAAACACTTCGCCGCAATAGCAAGAAGTGTCCCGTTGCCATAAGGAAAATCGTCGTGATACTTACAACGAAGAAGCGTTAAGAAATAAAATCTGTCTGAGGTTTTGCCCTGGGCAAAACCGAGTTATTTTATTTTAGCTTCGAGGCCGATAAGTATAGGCGATTTTTCTAAGGCTAGATTTTTTGTTACTTTTTAATCAATGGAAAAAGTAAAAATCCAAGCTCCCCTCTACGAGAGGGGTTAGGGGTGTGTAATTTATTCGCTCCGTTGTTGCTAAAAATGAGACTCCTCTCCGCCTACCGGCGATTCGGAGTGACATTTTGCTATTACTTTTCCAATAGCACTCCCTTGTCATTCCGAATCCCGCCTTTTGGCGGGTGAGGAATCTCAATGTTCCCCTCTCTGAGAGGGCTAGGGGTGTGTTATATCCAATCTGTTCACTCTAAGTCCCCCAATATAATAAAGCGTCAGTGTCGCTCCAAGCGACGCCGACGCTAAGTTTTTTCGTACTTTAAAAAAATACTCCGCTACTGCTTTTCCAATAGCACTCCCTTGTCATTCCGAATCCCGCCTTTTAGCGGGTGAGGAATCTCAATGCTCCCCTCTACGAGAGGGGCCGGGGGTGTGTTCTTTATCCATTCCGTCGCTCTGGTACCCTCTACTTATTTAAATCCCCGCCAAAAAACACCGGATTATTTTCTTATTGCCTCGCCGGGACAAATACCTTCTACTAATGCAAAACCGGTAGCGTAGTCACAATTTAAAGCATCTTCAAATTATTCACTTCCTGCTTCGTCAAATGGCGCCACTTGCCGCGCTCCAAACCTTTCTTGGTCAATCCGGCAAACATCACGCGGTCCAACTTTTTCACGTCATAGCCCAAATGTTCGAAAATCCTCCTCACAATGCGGTTCCGTCCCGAATGAAGCAACACACCCACTTCGGAATGCGGTGCGCCTTGGATATAGGAAATATCGTCCACATAAATCATCCCGTCGTCCAATTTCAAACCTTCGCGGATTTTTTGCAAATCCTGTTGTTTCAGATTTCTGTCCAAAACCACGTGATATAATTTCTGCACCTTATGCTTCGGGTG
>JALSNB010000014.1 GCA_026987225.1 Caldisericaceae bacterium | reverse complement strand
TCGCCGTGATACTTACAACGAAGAAGCGTAAAGAAATAAAATCTGTCTGAGGTTTTGCCCAGGGCAAAACCGAGTTATTTTATTTTAGCTTCGAGGCCGATAAGTATAGGCGATTTTTCCAAGGCTGTATTTTTTGTTACTTTTTCATCGATGGAAAAAGTAAAATATTAACTTCCCTCTACAAGAGGGGCCAGAGGTGTGTTTCTTTTCCGCTCCGTCCGCTCAGTTCCCCTCTACGAGAGGGGCCAGGGGTGTGTAATCTACCCGCTTCGCCGATCACGTCCCTTCTACAAAAAACACAATCAATTTCAACGGAAAACTAAAACAAAACACCAACAGAACGCACAAACACACCCCCGACCCCTCTCTAAGAGGGGAGCTTCTCAGCGTAACGCCAAACAAATTTTTAGTTTCCGTCCGCTCGGTTCCCCTCTACGAAAGGGGCCAGGGGTGTGTAACTTACCTGCTCCGTCGATCACGTTCCCCTCGACAAAACACACAATCTTTTTCAGCAGAAAATTAATAAAGATCATCAGAACGCACAAACACACCCCCGACTCCTCTCTAAGAGGGGAGCTTTTCATCGTTACGCTAAAAAAAAAAAAGATTATATAATTCCCGTCCGCTCGGTTCCCCTCTACGAGAGGGGCTAGGGGTGTGTAACTTATTTGCTCTTACCAACCTATGTCTCGAAAATACGGTCGCCGTCCACGGCAATTTCTTTGGGGAGCGGGCGCATATTGTAGTGCGATGCCATAATAAATCCGTAAGCACCCGCATTTTTCAAAGCCAGAATATCCCCGGGACGAATTTCGCTTATTTTCCTGCTTCTGGCAAAGGTATCCTCTTCACACAAGTTGCCCACGACATCATAGATTTGCGGTTTACCACCGGGATTGCTGATATTGACGATTTCGTGATAGGCATCGTAATACATCGGGCGAATCATATGATTGAAACCGGTATTGACACCGGCAAAAGTTTTGAATGTGCCTTGTTTCACAACATTGACCCGCATCAGAAAATAGCCCGCCTCGGCTACCAAAAATTTTCCCGGTTCGATTTTGACGCGCAACGGGCGATTGATTTCGTTCAGTTTTTCGCGGATAAAGGCGGCATATTCCTCCGGGTTGATTTCGGAATCTTTTTTATGGTATTTGA
>JALSNB010000013.1 GCA_026987225.1 Caldisericaceae bacterium | reverse complement strand
CGCTCTTTATTTGTCTCAGTGACTTCTTTAAGCGAACCTGCATATAAAAACGACCATGCAAATCCCGTCCCTATCATGCCCGGAATGATCCATAGGTAAGATTTGCAAAACGCAAAAGAATAAAACACAAGAGAAGATAAAATAAGTCCCCATCCTGCGGCTTTTTTACCTGAGACTTTATCTATTACAAAATACATGATGACAAACTGCGTTGCAAAATTGAACATGTTTAGAATGCCTTTCCAATAGTTGTTAGCCCCGATCTGCCCGAGATAAAGCACCCAATACGCCCAAATACCCGTTGCTCCCATGTGCCGCAAAAACAAAGGGATGTATATTCCCTTGTTCTTTTTTATAACGTCAATCGGAAAGAGCGCTATATGTATCGGCTGGTAGTCATCCTTCTTAATACCAAGCAAGGCAACGAAAAATGCAGCTAAAAATGTTATACCGCTTACGATAAACAGATGAGGAATACCGAAAACCGTTGCAACCACACCGGAAACGTATTGCGAAAGAGCCATGCCTACGGCACCAAATGCCGTATATTTTCCCATTTTCCCTCCGCTTTCGTAAACGAACGCAGCAAGCGCCCCGGGGTATATGCCTGCGGAAAAGCCGGCAAGCATTCTGAACGTTAAAAGCTCCCCGTAAGTTCCGGAAAAATAGCCGAGCGAAAAAGTCACCGAAGAAAGCAAAAATCCGAGCAGTATGATTTTTCTTCTTCCGATTCTATCGGCAAAACGCCCGAAAAGCCAGGAAGACATGAACAGGGAAAGAGAAAAAAGCGTTGCAATGAGGCCTATCTGGAATTTATTCGCTTTTAAGATCTCTGCGAACTGCGGAATGAAAAGCTGAACGACAAAGAAAGAAAAACTCGCAAAGAACTGCATTAGTAATCCAAACTTCGCTTTCTTACTCATCCATTTTCTCCTTTAACCCGAAATACAAAACCGAAATACTACTGATATAAAAAACAAGCATCAACATAAACAAAATTGAAAAGCCATATTTAGCCATAAGGAAACCGGAAATTACGGACGAAATGCCCCATGAGAAATTCCACGCAATCTGCATAAAAGCGGAAATTGCAGCTTTTGATTGTTCGGGTATGGATTCCATAAAAAGCTGATTCTCTATTGGCACGGCGGCATTCATTATCATACCTCTGAAAAGAAATGAAACCACTGCAAAATAAATATTCTTGGTAAATGCAAGGATAAGCACGAATGGAATGGATGAAGATTGAGTAATCACAACGCTTTTTAGTTTTCCGAACTTCTTTCTCATAAAAGGGGAAAAGAGCGTGCCTATTGCAATAACAATGCTTCCTACAGAAAAGATTATCCCTATCTCGCTTACGGATAAATGGAACCTGCTCCTGAAGTAAAGATTAAAGAACGGCACGACAAATCCCGCCCCAAGCCCTATGAGGAACTGTGCCGAAACAAATATAGAAACGATCGCTTTCCGCTTGAAATCATTTTTCAAAACAACAAAAGGTGCCTTTACAGACGATAAGAAATTTTCTGAAAAATCTTTAGCTTCCCAACTTTCATCGATAAAAACAAATGGAATAATTGAGCAAAGTATGAGAAAAAGAGAAATAAACAGTGCCTTCTGCATGCCGATAGCATTTCCGCCAAAAAATTTCGGCAAGAATCCGCCCAATAAACTCCCTATGAACTCTCCCAATATTAAAGTCGTCATCTCAAGGCTAAAAAGGGAAGGGCGTTCTACGGGCGTGCTGTTTTCAAGCAAAAACGGATTTTGCGAAACAACAAAAAGTGAACTCGCACTGCCCATAACAAATGCAAATAAAATTAGCAAAATGGGAAGTCTGGAGAGTATGAGAAACAGGAAAGCCGCAACCTGAACGGAAGAGCTTACAATAAACGATGTTTTCCTGCCGATTCTGTCCGACATTACTCCGGCAAAAAAGGCGAATATGGCAACACCCACAGAGAATGCGGAATTCACACCGCCAATATATTTCATGCTGATTCCGGTTTTCTGAAGATACAGATTGAATAGCACGAAAAATGCCCCGAATCCAACAGAGGACAAAACATTTCCTATGAGGAACAAACGCGAATTCTTATTTATCAGTTTTACCTGTTCTATATATTCCATTTTATAAACGTAAGCAAGCCTTCCACAGATAGCGTAACAATTATGCCTGCAATCAATACGCCGAGTGCAATCGCAAAAAACGCTTTTCTTTTGTCCATGTCAAAAAGTTCCGCAACAAAAGCTCCGCTGTAAGCACCTGTTCCGGGAAGAGGAATCGCAACAAACAACATAAGCCCTATAAAACCAAAACGTTTCACGACGTTTCTCGAACGTCTGTCGAGTTTTTCAAGATAAATGTTTACAAATGCAATCTTTTTTGCTATCAGAAGCAACGCATCCCAAAACAAAAAAACAATCGGAATAATAAGGATGTTAAACGAGACAATTATCAAAAATACCGTAACAGGATTTAATTTAAATTTTAAAATCCCCATCGGTATGGCGCCCCTGAGCTCTATACCAGGAATAAATGTAATAAAAATCAAATATAGCCAGTTTCTCACAAGAGAAATATAACAAAAATAAACGTTTTTTCAATAGAGAAACTATTGGTGAAAAATATTGGTATTTCATAATAATTCCTATTTACTTTTTATGCTTATCGTATATAATAATAGCTAAAAATGGAGGCGATAAAGTAACAATGAAGAAAAGAAAAGGTTTTACGCTTTTGGAAGTGGTGATTGCACTTGCCATTTTGGTAATAATCATTGCATCCACCATGAGCTTACTTGCCTCTTCCTATTCTTCATTGAAAGATTCCGAAATGCGGGCAATTGCCAAAAACATAGGCATGTACACATTGGAATATATCCGTTCAAGAAATGTAACCGCAGACAATCCTCTCGGATTTGACCCGTCAAAATTCGAAACTTCGGATGATACGCAACCGGAGCATTATTTGCCCGGACTTGTAGATTTATGGAATATTCCGCTTACCTGTGAAGGGCATCCTTATGGAAGCATAAACGGATCCCATTTTGAAGATTACTGTGTAAATGTAAATCCCGCACTTCAAAATACTAATTACCAAAATGCTCCTAACGCATTTTATTATTCCCTTCAAGGATATGCATCTTTAGGAGATTTCGATCATCTTTCACAAGCCAATCCGTCTCCGGAGGATGCTAATTTATATATTTGTAATTATGCTACACATCATTACCATAATTTGGATGTAGCAAGCTATAATGACGGTGGACCTCATACAAACAACCACATCATTATGAAATTTCCATTAAAATCTACAATAAATAACGGGAGCGAGCCAAATCCAGATGCTATAAAGAGCTTTTCCGCACTTCCCGGATATTTACCAATGGTCTATACAACAGACACAAGTAAAACTGACCAAAATAGCCCTAACTATAACCCTTTTTATACGAATAATGCTTCCCTTAAAAAAAGAACTTTGGCATATAGGGGGTTTAGAGTGCTAATTGCAATAGCAGCGAGAAAAAAAGATTCTTCAGCAACACATGTTCAATATTACGATATCAAAATCACAGTTCTATGGAGAGCAGGCAAGCAAGAACACAGTTATGTTTTAAACTCCCAAATGGTAACATACGGAGGAAAAGGAAACGGAGGAGGTTAATGAAACGTAAAGGATTTACATTAATTGAGCTCGTTGTAGCAATGACGATATTCTTTATTCTCATATATATGGCATTCGCAAGTTTTGCCTATATACTAACTTTTTCTTCTTATAATAAAAACAGAGAGAACATTCAGGAAAATATAAGTACCGTGACGGATCAAATCACTAAAGAAATCAGGCAAACATATACGGAAGATGACGGTACTGGAGAATTTGGTATAAAATATCCTACATATGCCGATGATAAAGATACCGTAAGAAACATATCCACAATTTCGACACCGGACGAACCATTAAACAATTCGACATATCTGAAATTCGGTAGTGCGGATCACGATTCTTCGGACGATCCACTTAATCCGATCCTAATGTTTTATACCATGGATAACAACGGAAAAAAACACAGAATTTCTTACACTCTTGGCGTTCCGACAGACGGACACGGATATTACCCTCCTCATTACAAAGGCACGCCAAGAAGATATTGGCCTTCCAAAAAATACGAGCCATGCGAAATACTATACAGTAATTTAACCAAAGATGGTTCTGGCAATTGGACAGTCGGTATAAGCAATCAACCTGTTACAGAACAAGTTATAACAAATTTTTATGCGATAAGACCGAAATGGTCGAATAAAGTTATACAGATCGTTATTGAAGCTATGGTAAAAGCTCCGACAAAAACAGGATATGAAAAGGTAAGATACGTAGCCCAAATAACGTTAAGACAATAACGTTGAATTTCTTAAAAAATTTCCAAATATTTATTGTATAAATCATAAAATATAATATAATTATAAAAAGAGAGGTGATGGTTATGTTGAGAATCGCTATTTTTAAGAGAGAACACAAAGGCTTTGCGTTGATTTTTACGGTATTAATTGCCGTAGCTATGATTATCCCAGTAATGATTCTTGCTTCAAATGCAATTTCACGAAGGCATAGAGTATCGGGAGAAGCAGTATCGGATAGAGTGCTATCAGTGGCAGACTCCACTATAGACGTTTTGTTAAACAAGGTCAACAAATTTTCATCGGTTTTGGATAACGATCCTATGCTACAACAGGGAATTCAGAATATAAACAAATATTATAAAGACAATTACTATTCTCAAGGTGAAACGCCGGATCCTGCTTATGCACCAAATGAAGCTGCTGTTAAATATGCCGCTGCTTTCCTGTTATCAAAGATAAACGGAGGAACCCCGTATCAACCGGATGGAGTATCAGATCCATTTACGGGTATAGGAGCAAACTACGATAATTACGCAAATGCTTCCTTTACGGAAGGTGATGGAACTATATGGGATATAGAGGACAACATCGCTTCCTATCTTTACAACGTTCAAACCAATTCCTACTATGTTGTTGTATCGGATGCAAGCAATAAAATACCTGCATATAGCGGGACAGCGGGATTTGATTACGTTGAAAATCTCAGTAATGGCGTTGTTAAAAGCCTGTCTCAATGGGATCCTAAATATCAAACAGATAACAAATGGGTTGAATCGGATGTAAACGTTCAATATGTAGATGACGGTCAAAACACCAAATTCAGTGCAAAATTTAAAATTAGAGTAACTTCATTTTTAATAAGCAATAAACCTGAAGTTTCAGCGATCAAGAGAAGTGTTATAGCAGAAGCAACTCTTCAAACTCTGGATGCAGAAACAAGCTCGTCAAGTAATGGCGGATCTTCTGGCGGATCTTCGGACGATATACCAGCTGCATTCAAACACGCCGTATGGTCCGGTGGGGACACAATTGTAAACGGAGACATTAGTTTTGAAGCAGCCAATATTAATTCGGACGGAAGTTACGACGTACTGAATAAAGGAGGAGATCTTTTCGGAGACGGAGATATTATTCTAAACGGAATGACTACCGTAAACGGTGCTGTAATCACATCAAAAGATGAAAGTGACGATCCAATAATTGAAAACGGATTCATAACCATTAAAGAGGGTAAGGTATACGGAAAACACGAATCCTTACCAAACTTCCCTACGGATACCGAAACAACAGTAAAATCAAAAGCTCAGATATCCGGATCGAATCATGAATATAATAACAGTGATTTCGAAACAAACGGATGGAATAACAACATAAATGTAAATGGTATTGCTGTTCCTTATTATAT
>JALSNB010000012.1 GCA_026987225.1 Caldisericaceae bacterium | reverse complement strand
TTATAAGAATGACGCATAGCATACCGGGGAGCTTTGGCATAGCAATTCATACACCCGAGGGAGTTATCTTCCATACCGGAGACTACAAAATCGATAACACACCGGTTGACGGCAAAAAAACGGACGTGGAAAGGCTCAAACAACTTAGCAAAGAGGGTATAATCGCCCTTCTATCTGACAGCACGAATGCGGATGAGAGCGGATTTACGGGCTCGGAATCGCTCATCGGAAAAAATATTATTCCGATCTTTGCAAAATCAAAAGGAAGGATTATCGCGGCAACATTCTCGACAAACATTCACAGAGTCCAACAATTTATAAATGTTGCGGCAAAATTCAACAGGAAAGTAATTTTCAACGGAAGGAGCCTTGTTGAAAGCGTGAAAATCGCAAAAAGGCTCGGATACTTAAAAGTGCCAGAAAACATAGAAGTGGAGCTATCCGATATATCGACACTTCCAAAGAAAAAAATCACATTGATTACGACAGGAACGCAGGGAGAACCAATGTCCGGGCTTGTGCGAATTGCAAACGGCATGCACAACGGACTTAGCATCACCAAAGGGGACACCGTGATAGTTTCGGCAGATCCTATTCCTGGCAACGAGAGAATGGTTTCCGACACAATAAACAAACTTTTCAAGTTAGGAGCTGACGTTTATTACAGAAAAGAAGACGGCATTCATGTTTCCGGACACTGTTCACAGGAAGACATCAGGTATCTTTTAAAACTCACAAAGCCGAAATATTATATTCCGGTACACGGTGAATACAGGCACCTCGTATTCGGAAAGAAAATTGCAATGAGCGAAGGAATGAGCAGTAAGAATATTTTCATTCTCGAAAACGGCTTGGGAGTGCGTATATCAAAAGGAAAGATGAAAAAACTTCCCAGAGTAAAATCTGGGAGCATTATTATTGAAGGGAATTCGCAAATTTCAATGAAAGGTAAAGACGAAATCCCTATCTTCTCGGAACGTAGAGAAATGGCGAACAAAGGTATTCTGTTTGTCGTAATCATGCTTAACAAAAACGGAAAGGTAAAAAAACCGGTTCGTGTAGAAACACGAGGAATTATGCTGAATCCGGGAAGCGAAGGAGAAATAATTAAAGCAGTTAAGGCAAAAGTAGTTGAAACTGTTGAAAAATTTGCTAAAATAAAGGAGCAAA
>JALSNB010000011.1 GCA_026987225.1 Caldisericaceae bacterium | reverse complement strand
TTACGCAGCTTACCTACATCGCACTCGGTGCAATCGGACTGCCCGTATTTGCGGGTTTTAGCGGTGGCATTGCTCAGCTTTACGGGCCTCTCGGAGGATACCTCATCGCTTTTCCGATAGCCGCCTTTTTGGGCGGAGCAATCATTCAACGCAAAAAAACCACCGCTCTACTTATTGTTGCAGGATTCACAGAGGTGAGTATTATTTATTTATTGGGCTGGCTAAGACTCGGATTTTACATTCACAGTTTCAAAAAGGCCTTTTTTGTGGGAGTTGCACCGTTTGTTATCTGGGATTTACTAAAAACTGCCTTTGCGGTTTACATTGCAAAAGTGTGGTATGTAAGAAAATAATTATCCGTTTACTATCTTGTCCGTTTTATGGTAAAGTTTTCTTAAGGCAGGGTAGATATTTTTATAAACGTCTCTAAACAAAGCATCATAAATTTTTACGGCTTTCTTTTGCGGATAAAAAGTATCCTTTACTCTTGACATTTTTTCCAAAGCTTCACTAAATCCGCTATAAATATTCATTGCAACAGCCGCATCAATTGCAGCACCTAAAGCGGAAAGATACGGCGTATGCATTCTTCTTGCGGGTAGATTAAATATATCGGATGTAATCTGCATAATTTCACAACTTTCCGAGCCACCTCCGCCAACAGTGAGTATTTCCGGGTAAAAGCCCGAATAGTCCCTGATCACCTCGAGCACACGTTTTAGCTCAAAAGCGATGCCCTCTATAATAGCCCTGTAAACGTGAACCCGGGTGTGTTTTGCAGAAAAACCGATAATTGCGCCTCTCGAAGCGGGATCGAACGCAAACGGAAACCAGTAAGGCTGCAGAACAAGCCCTTCGGAACCGGGAGGGATTTCGGACATTTCCCTGTCCAGAAGCGTCTCGGGCGATATGCCGAGCTTCTTTGCTTCAATCAATTCGTGACGGGCAAATTCCCGCTCAAACCATGAAACCATCCAATAACCGCCGCCAACAAGCCCTTCAAGTACCCATTTCTCCGGTATTGCGCTCCCCCACGTAAAAAAATCCATATGAGGATGAGAAACAAACCTGTCAGTTAAAATCTCTATTACTGCTGCAGTACCGTAACTTACCTCGGCAATTTTGCTGTTTATGCCGCCACCTGCAAGAAGCTCCGACTGCTTGTCTCCCGCCGCAATAATAACGGGAAGCCCCTCTTTCAATCCGAATTCTTCGGCACCTTTTTTGGAAACGTACCCTGCAATATCAACAGGACTTACAAGGGTAGGAAGTTTTTCTTTCGAAACACCTAACGCTTTATATACAAACGGAAAATCATACCATGTAAGATGCTTTAAATCTATGGGGAATATACCGACAATCATTGCGGAGCTATCCTTAAATTCTCCTGTTAATGCGGAAAAGATATAAGAAGAGGCTGTGAGAAATTTGTAAGTTCTTTCATAATTTTCGGGTTCGTATTTTTTCATCCAATTAAACTTGGAACGCCTCTGATATTCTTTCATCATATATTCTTTGCCGACAAGTTTTACAAGAAGCCTGCTTGCTCCGTAAGGTAACCTGAGTCCTTCCGTTTTTCGCTCGTCGAGCCATGTAATTGCGGCTCTAACTGGTTTTCCTTTTTCGTCAACAGGAATAATCGTACTTCTGTGGGTAGTTATGGAAATAGCAGAAATATCTTCAAACGAAAGTTTGGAATTTTTCACCGCTTCCCTTACCGTTTTCTTCACAATGGCAAGGTATTTTTCCGCATCCTGTTCCGCAAAATACGGGGCAACGGAAAAATAAGGAGCAACGGGAAAGACTGATTTGGAAATCACATTGCCGTTAAGATCAAATACAAATGCTTTTACATTCTGCGTGCCGCCGTCAATTACGATAAAATGTTTCATTTGTGCAAAAATGTCCATTAAAAAGGCGGGCTTTCGCCCGCCTCAAACCGCTTTTAATAGCTCTTCTGGAATATGCCACTTATGAACGCCCCGCCTGATTCGGTGAGCATGCCATAAACGGAGAGACGCCATTTTTTATCTTTTTCTATCTTTTCAATCTCCTCGTAACGGCCGTTTTCTCCGTTTTCATCCGCAACGTAAATTTTGTCACCTTCTTTAAGGTTGTCAGCCCTTACAAGTTCTTCTCCGTTTTCCTTTGAAACAGGAATTTCATGGCTCGCGCTGACAACAGTTTTATGTGTTTTTGTCTTTACAACCAAAATCGGTTCGTACACTTTTCGCCTTATCACCTGAAGAACCCTTTCAAAACCGTTTCTACCGAGCACTTCCATGTCTTCAGAAATGTCTTTTAGCCAGATATCTTCTTCTTTTGCAACGAGCCTTTCAGCAGGTTTAACGAGAGTAAAGAAGTTTCTCATCGTAAAAATACCCGTTTTACCGTCATATTTAAGGACAACCGTTTCGTCTTCGGAAAATCCGTTGTAAAAACGATCCCTAACGGGCTCTTCAAAGTATATCTTATCCCTCAGTTTCATTTCTGCCTCCTATCCTTTTCCTGCAGATACCTGTCAATGCCTATTGCAGCCCTGTGTCCGTTTGCAATTGCGGATATTGCATTTCCTTTGGAGGTTTCAACAAGGTCTCCACCTGCAAATAGTCCGGGAATTGAAGTTTCTCCGTATTCATCTATCCAAACTCTTCTTCTCGGGGTGAATTTGAGCTGTTCGAACATTTCTTTCGGTATAAACGAGAAATTATACATCTGCCCGACTGCCTCGATAATGAAATCTCCTTCAAGCACTTTCACTTGATCCTCAAAGAAAGTCGGGTGGAATCTGTGATTTTCATCAAATACGGATTTTACCTTAACCACTTCAAGCCCTTTTATCTTATTATTTTCATCAAATATTACCTGTTTCGGGCCCCATCCGGGATTAAAAATTACGCCTTCTTCAAGAGCACCTTCGACTTCTTCTTTTGACGCCGGCATAATATCCCAATCCTCAAGGCTCACCGTTTGAACCATCGTATCTTCACCGTTGTATTTCATCTGCTGCAGCCTTACAATTGTCCTTGCCACATCCATTGCAACGTTTCCACCGCCAATTACGATTACACGCCTTGAGATATCACGCCTTCCTTCGACTTTTACCTGCCTGAGGAAGTCAATAGCCTGTATTACGTCGGGATGCTCTTCGCCTTTCAACCTAATCGAACGGCCGTAGGACAAACCTATACCCATATAAACAGCATCATAATTTTTCATTAAATCTTCAAACATAACGTCTTTGCCGACTTCGGTATTCAGTTTGATTTCAACGCCCATGGATTTAATATGATCTATCTCTTTGTCAAGCTCATAAATGGGCAATCTGTAAAGAGGAATACCAAGTCCCAACGCACCGCCTGCACGTGGCCTCTTTTCGAAGACAGTTACGGAATGTCCCATCGTAGCAAGATAGTACGCCGCGGAAAGTCCGCTCGGCCCGCTTCCGATAACTGCGACTTTCTTCCCTGTTTTCGGCATTTTTTCAAGTTCCGATTTGCCGTAATCTTTTAGCTGATCCGTTGCAAAACGTTTCAGCCACATAATCTGCACGGCATCTCCTCTGTAGTTATACACACAATCATCCTGGCATTTGTGCGTGCATATCCTTCCGCAAATCCCGGGAAGTGCGTTATCCTCGAGCATGTATTTAACGGAAAGCGTATTATCGCCGTCGAATATTGCCTGAATGTATTCCGGAATTTTCATATGTGCAGGGCATCCTTGCATACAAACTCCGCACCCAAGGCAACGCATCGCCTCTTTTTTTGCCTGCTCCTCGTTGAATCCGAGGATAATCTCCTCGAAAGTTTTCTTTCTTACGTCCGGTTCGAGCTCAGGCATTTGCACTTTTTCAAGCATAAGAGGTGTTATTTCGTCGCTCTGGGTAAATCCCGGCTCTCTATTCTGCTCTTCTAACGGAATCCAAACGAACGAATCCGCATCCGGAGACGTATAGATGAGATCTTTTGAAAGTTTCAAAGAACCCGTGGGACAGACTTCCACACAGAGGCCGCAGTAAGAGCAACGCCCATAATCAATTTGAGGCCTCAAAGGATTTGAACCCTCTTTTACTTCAACGGGATGCACGCCGCTCGGGTCAACCATCGTAATTGCAGCGCAAGGACAGATGTCTCTGCAGTTTCCGCATCCTATACATTTGTCAACGTCGTTTATGTGAAAGCCTCTATACCTTTGAGGAACGGGCTTTGTTTCCTTCGGATACTGTAAAGTATGAGGCTTTTTAAACAGATACTTTACTGAAGAAAGCGGTTTAAGCAGACTGCCGTTTTCGTATTCTTCAATCTTTTTATTCATTTCTTCTTTTTTCATCTTCTCACCCCTTACCTATCAATTTCCGGAGGACATATATCAAGGCTCAACAGAATGTGCGACGCATCGGCAAGCCTTGCGCCTACAAGCAGTTTTTCGGCTATAGTGAACATGTGTGGCATTGACGCACCACGCACGGAAACTCTGTACGGTTTTCCCGTTCCGTCGCTTACCATGTAAAATCCGTGTTCTCCTCTGGAAGATTCAACCTTTGCATATGTTTCTCCTGCAGGCACATACCATTTGAAAGGATTGGGCATCTTCGTCCAAACCGGACCTTTTTTGGGCATCTTTTTAACAGCTTGCTCTATGAGGGACAAACTGTTTTCTATTTCAAGCCTCCTCACAATTGCACGCGCCCATGAATCACCTTCGCTGAGTGTTGGAACGTCAAAATCAAGTTCCGGATATGCTGCGTACGGGTCGTCTTTTCTTACGTCCTGTGCAATACCGGTTGCTTTAAGAACCGGGCCCGTCGCTCCCCACTCAAGCGCCTGTTCCTGAGTGATTTTTGCAACACCCTTTGCCCTATGTGCAAACATTGCGTTTTTAAAGAACAGATTATCGTAATCAATAAGTTTTTCCCTCATGTATTTTACGTAGTTTAGCACTTCGTCTTCCCATCCCTCGGGAAGGTCTCTTCTTACTCCGCCCGGCCAGATATACATATGGTAAACACGAGCGCCTGTAAGCTCCGCAAACATATCAATTGCATAGTCCCTGTCTCCGGTTGCCCACTGGGAAAGCGTGTAGAGCCCGAGTGACGCCGCATATCCGCCCATCCAGAGGAGATAAGCAGTTGTTCTTGCCATCTCCAGCACTATCGTCCTGATATACTTTGCACGCTCCGGAATTTCCACGCCCATAAGGTCTTCCACCGCCATTGAATACGCAGCTTCGTTTATATCGGGTTCGGGCACGCATATACGGGGAATAAGTGCAAGATTTTGAATGTAAAGCCTGTTTTCCATTCCTTTTTCAAAAGCCCTGTGAAGATAGCCGGGATCTCCTTTTGCAGAAACGATCGTATCCCCTTCCAACTCAAGATGAAGGGAAAAGTTGCCCGGAATCCCGGGGTGGTTCGGTCCTATAAAAAGTTCGTAACTCTTACTCATCTTTTTCCTCCGTATTAACATCGACATCAACCGAATGCCTAAACTCGTAGTGTTCGTTCACATACGTAAGGGAATCGAAATCCTTCCTTAGAGGAGGTTTATCGTTCCAATTCTCCAATATGAACGGCTTTCCGCTATCCGCATTGCCTTCCACTTTTATACCGAACATTTCAGCAAGTTCACGCTCGTATGCATGTGCCGGCGGGTAAATTTTATCCGCAGTTTCGATAACCGGATTGTCCCGTGGAATTTTCGTCCTTACAATGCAGTTCACCTTCTCTTTGTAGCTGTAAAACACGTAAAACAGTTCGAATTCGTTATCTGAAATTCTGTCTATTGCGCTCATTATGGAGAGCTGATTGAACCCCATAAGCTTTGTGCTGTAAAGAGTGGAGATAAGCTTGT
>JALSNB010000010.1 GCA_026987225.1 Caldisericaceae bacterium | reverse complement strand
CGGTGTGGGTTATGCACCTGACCACGTAAAAGACGTTCTTTCGCAGGAACAGATCAACAAAGTTAACGAACTTGCAAAACTTATTGCAGAAGGCAAAATCGTAGTGCCTGAGGATCCGAGCAAAGTAGGTAGTTGGACTCCTCCAACCGATTTTTAATGCAATAACCGATAGATGAAATAGAAAGCAGGGTGGGCAAACCACCCTGCAATTTTATAATAAGGGGTGAAAATGAAAGCGTTAGAGTTAAAGGAAATAACAAAACAGTTTCCTCGTGTTCTTGCAAACGATCACATCTCCTTCTCGGTGAATAAAGGGGAAATTTTCTCTATCGTAGGTGAAAACGGTGCCGGTAAATCCACTTTGATGAAAATTGTTTACGGGCTTTACACTCCCACTTCCGGTGAAATATACGTGTTCGGTAAAAAAGTCGAAATGAAGAGCCCGCAAGATGCAATAAAACTGAAAATCGGCATGGTACACCAGGAATTTATGCTTATCCCTCGTTTTACGGTTACGGAAAATATAGTTCTTGGTGACGAACCGCGTAAAGGTCCTATTTTCGATTACAAAAAAGCAGTGAATGAAATAAAAGAGCTCTCGAAAAAATATGGCTTAAAAGTGGATCCTACAGAAAAAGTGGCTAACCTTCCTGTAGGCATCCAGCAGAGAGTCGAAATTTTAAAAATCTTGAGGAGAGGTGCAGAGATTCTTATTTTTGACGAACCTACGGCCGTTCTTACTCCAGAAGAAACGGAAGATTTGTTCAAAACGTTAATGGCACTTAAAAAGAGCGGGAAAACAATTTTATTTATTTCACATAAACTCAAAGAAGTAATGGCTATTTCGGATAGAATTGCCGTTTTAAGAAGAGGCAAACTGCAAGGTATAGTAAAAAAAGAAGAAACGAGCGAGGAAGAACTTGCAAAAATGATGGTCGGGCGAAATGTCGTGCTTGAAATTCCCAAAGTTCCCGCAAAACCGGGTTCTGTTATCCTTTCCGTAAGAGATCTTACCGTTAAAAACCACAGGGGAATTGTAGGATTAAAAGGTGTTTCCTTTAATGTTCGCGAAGGGGAAATCGTTGCTATAGCGGGAGTTGAGGGAAACGGACAGGCCGAGCTTGTTAACGCCTTGATAGGTTTCACCCGTCCGCTTAAAGGAAAAGTTATTCTGAACG
>JALSNB010000009.1 GCA_026987225.1 Caldisericaceae bacterium | reverse complement strand
ACGGCACGGTGATTCCGAAGGAAAAGAGGCAGAAGGCAGAAGTTTACTCGCGCGTCGTTGGGTATGGGGCAAATGCCCAACTAAAATCCATTCTGATTGACTCGGAACTCCTCTGAGAGAGGACAACGAGGCGGAAGGAGTAATAAATTTTGCTCCGCCGTGAGAGACTGAGCGAATGGACGCTCCGTAAAAGGAGTGAAGCAACAGTCCGAACTGCATGGTAACATGCAGAGTGCCTGAGAAATCAGGTACCGCTCCTTATAAGGAGTCATAAAAGCAACAGAGTGATTTGAGGCCGGTTTCCCAGTGGAACAAGGGGAAAAAGGAAGAGTTTAAAAAGAGAAAGACGTTTAAAGAGTGCTGATCAAAAAAGGGCGGCAATTCTCACCGCCCTTTACCGTTTTTTCAACCCGGTAAAACCGTTAATCTTTTACGTAGTTTGCAATGAACGGTGCGATTATCAGAATTAGTCCCAATATAATGCTTATTATAACGTGTGCTGCGCCGTATTGAGCGATCTGTTTTACAAATCCGAAAATGAGAAGCTCAAGGCCGATCAGCATCGATATCACACCGCTGATTTTGTTCTGCCCGAACAGTTTGAACCCGAAATAAAGTGCCGCAATACCTATTACGATAAATATCACGGTGTTCAAGGCAGCGCTTTTTATAAAAGCGTCCAGAAGTGCAATAACGCCTGCTGCAATAATAATTGTTTTGTTCATACCTTTCACCTCCTTAATTCTCCAAATTTTATTATATTTTTGTTTTTAGTCAATATTCCTTTTTAAAAAAATCTGCAAATACTCCGCATTATAAAAAGAATAACGGGTTTTCAAAAAATTCAAAGAACAATTTAATCTATGAAATTTATCGTTTGAAAAGTTCCGTGTTGCATGTATCGGAATAGTGTTATCGAAAAGAATGATATTCATGAAAAAGATAAGGGGAAGCATTTTTCGCCTCCCCCTTTTTAGCGCTACTTTGCAACTGTTTCTCTGAGTTTTTTGCCGGGTTTGAAGAACGGGACTGTCTTTGCGGGAATTTTGATTTTCTTCCCTGTTTTGGGATTGACACCTGTTCTTTTTGCTCTCTTCCTTGTTGCGAATGTTCCGAATCCGATCAAAGAAACTTTGTCGCCTTTTTTGAGAGCCTCCTCGACTACTTCGATGAATGCTTTGAC
>JALSNB010000008.1 GCA_026987225.1 Caldisericaceae bacterium | reverse complement strand
CACTGTTTGCAGAGTATTCTGGAAATAGCGGAACGACCCTGGGTCCAGTGGCTGGTGATGACCCTGCTAATGGTTTCAAGATCATTGCGGTCAATTTGTCGACCGCGTATCTGGTATATGGTCTCTGTCAAGATATCTCCTCCTGTATTGGAAATATCTTAACGGATTTTGACGCCTGTCGCCAGTCAAAAATTATACCCTGTGAGGAGATACACTACAATGATCACAATTTTTTCATTACAGAGTCGGCGAATTATTTAATTTCACTCTGACCCCTTTTATTACGTTATTACGTATTACGAATGAAGCAAACATCAAGAAAGGTACACGATAAAAACGAAAAACAGCACATTGATAACAGTGAAAAAAGTTGCCATTCGTTCGAGTGTGAACATTACCTTTGGGCCATGCGGTATGCCTTTCTCGTCCTTAAATTTCTCGTAGGCAGTTTTGTATTTATCCATCAACGATGAATTTGATTCAATGGCTGAGACAATATTCTGCAATGCCATACTTATTTGGTTAGTCCTGATCCTAGAATAAAGCGAAAAAATGATAATCATGGGAATTAAGGAAAATACCAAATACGTTAAAATTATGTTTTTAGGGAGAGAGCTATTTATAGCCTGCATGATGCCACATGCACCTATTAAGACCGAATTAATGGTCAATATCGATCCGTATACCGATGACCTAGTTGATTCAGACATTTTTGCAAATTCAATTGCTGCGTTTAAATATGTTTGATGTTCGATTTCAGTATTCATGTTATTTTATTCACATAAATTGATAGCAATTGGAAAAGAGATGAAAAAAGCAGAAAAACCTATGATTTGATCATTAAAGCATGAGTAAGAAAAAATTGAAGGTTCTTACACGGTCCCCCTGCATGGGAAAAATGTGGAGACAGGCCTTGAAATGGCAAAATGCCGGTGCCACCACATAATCGTCATATAAAGCAGGCGAAAAAACTTTGGCATCTGTCCTGATTACAAACCTTTCATACTAAAAAAATAACGAAAATTCAAAAGGATTACAGAAAGACTCCCCGGCGGAAGCCGGAATTTCTTCAAAATCATTGGGTGCCGGTACAATCCAACATTTTGGGAAGCAGGGAAAATGTATCATTGTGGAATTTTCACCTCATTAACATATTCGCCTGCTCTGTTACCCCCAGGGATTAAGCAGA
>JALSNB010000007.1 GCA_026987225.1 Caldisericaceae bacterium | reverse complement strand
CTGTTTTTGAATAGAAGGTGCATCAACCAGAGCAAACTGTTTGCATTTACTTTTATATCTCTTCCGCTCATAATTCCGTTTTCGCTTTTCCTTTCCGTTTCCACGTAAAAATTTTTTACGGACATACGGGTTTCGAAATACAATCTTTTCACATCGCTTGCGCTGCCTATCAAACGTTCCGAAAATAAGTATCCGTAGACGAGTTTTTCCTGATCCGTCGGCGAACATTGCAGAGAGTTCTTCAAAGTGCCGTTAACGAATATGTTTATTGTCTGTTCCTCTGCGACAAAGTCGATTGCCTCTTCCGCTATGCCGTTTTCGATGCTGATAATTTTAATTTTTTTCATTTTCCATTTCCCCTGCCTTTTTCAAATCCTTTTTTGTGTTTATGTTAAAAAACGTCGTAAGTTCGCTATCAAAACGCTCTATTTCTTTTTCCGTGAGGAACTGCACGTTTGCACCGTTAAGCAAACTCCGCATCCTGTAATCGCCGTTTTCTATCTGCTCTTTTAATTTTTTAAACAGCGTTCTTTTGTAAAATGCAAAGAGCGGCTCGATGTATCCGTTTTTGAGGAGCGGTATGTAGATTTCGTTTTCCTCTTTCAGCGAATTTTTCATATGGAGCAGGAGGCTTTTGTTAATAAAGGGCATATCGCATGCGACAACAAAAACATAATCCGTGTCAGTATGCATAAATGCGGTGAGCAATCCGCCCTTAGGGCCGATACCTTTTATAACGTCCCGCACGCTGAGATAAGGATAAGGGAGCACCTCCCTGCCGACAAAGAGAGGCGCTCTGTGAAAAACGTCTTTAAGCACTCTATATGTGCGGTAAATTACAGGCTCACCCTTTACTCTGAGAAACAGCTTGTTGTGCCCTAATCTTTTTCCCTTTCCGCCGATGAGTATTACAGGTGCAATGCTAATTTGTTTCAAATGCCGTTTTCTCCTTTTTCAAATAAACATACCAGTAAATTACGCCCACGAAAAACGCACCGCCTATGATATTGCCGATTGTCACGGGAACGAGGTTTCTCAGCGCAAACGTGCCCCAATTGAGCCGTGCGAATGCGGACGGAGGCTTTCCGATTGCATTTGCAACTTTAGGTATGTTTTTCAGCAAAATTCCGTAAGGTATGAATGTCATATTTGCAACGCTGTGTTCGAAACCGGATGCGACGAATGCCATT
>JALSNB010000006.1 GCA_026987225.1 Caldisericaceae bacterium | reverse complement strand
CCTTACGGCTTTAAAGTTGCCGAAGGGAACGTGCAGGTTGATTTTGTTACCGTGGATATTGGCAAAAACGGTAAGGCAAACTCAATTCAAAGATTTTCATGGCAGGAAAAGTAGTTCATACGATTAAGAAATTTTTACCCGATTTTTTGGAAGAATTATCTTCGAAACTTGATTATATTTATCTTGTTGGCGGCGCTTTGCGCGACATCTGTTTTGGCATTACCCCAATGGATTTTGACTTTGCCGTTTCCGATATCTTTACGGTAAAAACATTCCTTTCTGATCGCAATATAAAATTCTTTTCATTGAAAAATAAAAGTTTTCCTTTTATCAGGGCAATAGACGGAAAAAAGACTTTTGATTTTACTACTTTAAAAGATAATATGGAAAATGACAGATTGAGCCGAGACTTTACCGTTAATACGCTTTACTATGACGTAAAAACGGACAAGTTCTTTGAAAACAGAATAGGGATGAGCGATATTAAAAACAGGATTCTCAGGGTAGTAAGTGAAAATGCGATCATAGAGGATCCGGTTCGTGCGTTGCGCGCCGTTCGTTTCACCGAAGAATTTAACCTTACGCCGGATAAAAAAACCGCACTGCTTGTAAAAGACGGTTTCGACCTGTTGAAATACGCGCAACCCGAAAGAAAGCATGAGGAGATGAAAAAGATTTTCTCAAAACGAATTGATATTGTGCTAAAAGCGTTTTCACTGTTTCTAAACGGCGGTAAGAGCATTAACGAAATTACGATGCAATTCGAAAACAGTGATTTTCCTATTCTCGGAAGAGAAATAAACAAAGGCGTTTCTTATCTTAGCATGCTTAAAGTGTATATTGTAAGCAATTTGTTTTCAATAGATCCTGCGGAAGTTTTCGGACTTACCGATAGAGAAACGGAAATTTTGAAGATACTTAACAGCGGAAAATGTTGCTTTGAAAATATTTTCGATGTTTTTATTAGGTATGGTATTGAGTTAGCTGTTCTTTTTGCACTTGCGCATTGCAATGAACAAACGGCAAACCGTGTTAAAAAGTGGGCCAATGTAAAGATAAACGGAAACAAACTAAAAGAACGGTTCAAGCTGAGCGGAAAAGCATTGGGAAATCTGAAGAAAAAATTAATGAAAGAGGAGTGCAGAAAGATATATGAAAACGTTTAAAATAGTTACGTACGGATGTCAGAT
>JALSNB010000005.1 GCA_026987225.1 Caldisericaceae bacterium | reverse complement strand
GTGCAAAAGTCAGGGCGTCGAGAAGCGATGATTTTCCTTGCCCGTTTTCTCCGGAGATCAATGCGACATGGAAGTTTCTGAAATCGAGTGTCTGCTTTTCTCTGTAGCTTAAAAATCCCTTTAACGTTAAAATTTCCGGAAGCATACTTTATATTACTACTTGTTTCGGCGCAGTCAAGTCGTTTATTTTCCGAAAGTTTGCATCGGTTTTTCCGACTTTTTTACTATGAGGTGTTTTGCGCTCTTTTCCGCCTCCGTCAGCACTCTTTGAATATCGATTTTTGTCAGCTTTCCGTTTTTTACGACAACTTCTCCGTTTACGATCACCGTGTCTATTGCCCTGTCGCTCATCGAATAAAGTATGTTTGCTAATATGTTTGTTTTCGGCGCAAGGGATACGGAATTTTTATCGATTAAAACGATGTCTGCGATATATCCTTCTTCTATCCTGCCGATCTTTTTCCCTGTGAAACCTCCGCCTGAAGAAAGGAGCGGTATGATTTCTTCTATTCGTCCTTCTTCCGCGTTTTGAACGGACATTTTTGCAAGCAGTGCCGCATCCCTTGCAACTTCAAAGATCGAAAGGTTTGCGTTTGATGCGGGCCCGTCCGTTGCAAGCCCCACTCTTACTTTTGCCTTCAGCGCGCGCGGCAGAAAATCATTTACAAAACCGAACCGCATATACGTTTTTGCAGCGTGTGCCACGTTTCCGCCGCTTTCTTTAATGATTTTCAAATCCTCATCCGTTGCATAATACGCATGTGCAAGAATTGTCCCCTCTTTTAAAACCCCTACGGATTTCAGATATCGTATCGGTGTTTTTCCCGTTTCCCTCAAGCTTTTTTCGATTTCCCACGGCTCTTCGGAAACATGTATGTGCATCTTTATACCCGTTTCTTTTGAGATGCCCGCAATCTTTTTCAGGAAGTCTTCCGGGCAGATATAAGGGGAGTGAGGCCCCAAACTCACCGTAATAAGTTCGCTTTCTGAGGCGTATTTTTCGGTAAATTCCATTGCCCTTTTGAAATTTGTTTCCGCATTTTCCCCTGTTCCGAATACGGCCCAGGCAAGGTCTCCCCTCATTCCGATTTCAGTGAACGCTTTGAATACTTCCTGCATTTCAAAATAGTGATCGAAAACCGTTGTCACCCCGTTTAAAAGCATTTCCGAAGCTCCGAGCAGCGCCCCGAT
>JALSNB010000004.1 GCA_026987225.1 Caldisericaceae bacterium | reverse complement strand
TGCATGCCGTTTTTCAGTTCGGTAATTTTCGAAACATTCGTCAAATCGAGATGCTCTTTGGGGAAGTAATATAAAAGGTCAAACGCTTCGATTATGCCGAGTTTTTTAAAAACCTTTGCAAGTTTCGGGCCGACGCCTTTTACGTATTGAACGGGTATGAATGTTTCGGAAAGCGGAATAAACTTTTCTTCGCTCGTTTCTTTTCCGTTTATGATTTTCAGCGCTTTCCCGACAATTTCCTTCCGCTTTTGCAAACCCGATTCGGCATAGGAAGAAAAAAGGCGCCTGAGACTTTCCTTTTTACTCTCGTCCATAGGCGCCCTTTCAACTGTTTTTTTTATAAAATTTTCAATACCGCCAACGACAGCCCTGTCATTAAACCCTTTTTTAATTTCAAGGTCGAGAATTTTTTTTAACAGGGCCTCGGCATCCATTTACACGTAAATTTCTTTCAAAAAGCTCGTGCCGTTTAAGTGTTTCAATCCGAATATCTCGGATATCGTATCTCCCATATCGGAGAAAGAATTTCTCAAACCGAGGTTATAGTTTTGCTTAAAATGCTTTCCGTATGCAATAATCGGAACGAATTCCCTCGTATGGTCGGTATGCGCCTTGAAAGTAGGATCGCATCCGTGATCGGCCGTAATGAACAGAACGTCCGTTTCTTTCATATTTCCCAAAATATCGGGAAGCGCATCGTCAAAATCCTGAAGTCCGTTTCCATAGGCAACAAAATTCCTTCTGTGCCCCCAGTGCGAATCGAATTCCACGAGATTCGTAAATAGTAATCCCTCGAAATCTTCTTTTATCAGATCGATCGTCTTTATAATGCCGTCAATATTGTTATCCGTATGTATGCTCTTCGTAAGCCCCACGCCTGCAAACAAATCGTGAATTTTTCCGACTCCCACAACTTCCCTTCCGCTCTCTTTCATCGTGTCAAGCACGGTTGTTCCGACAGGCGGCAGAGAGAAATCCCTTCTTTCGGGCGTTCTGACAAGCCCGTGCTCCAAATCGCCTACGAACGGGCGTGCGATAACCCTTGCAACGGCGTTCTCTCCGACGCAAACCTCGTTACGTGCAATTTCGCACATCTTGTAGAGTTCGTCAAGCGGTATCACGTCTTTGTGCGCCGCAATCTGAAAAACGGAATCCGCAGACGTGTAAACTATCGGATTGCCCGTTTTTACG
>JALSNB010000003.1 GCA_026987225.1 Caldisericaceae bacterium | reverse complement strand
ATATCCACGTATTACTACACGATTCTTTTGGGGCTATTTATTCTTTTTGTCGCATACGGAAGGGGAGACCTTTTTGACGGACGTGCAAAGCTTTAAATTTGTCGTTGTGGGGAGCGGTTTTTCGGGCGCCGTTTCGGCAGAGCGCATTGCAAACGTGCTCAAAGAAAATGTTCTGCTCATCGAAAAAAGGGCGCATATCGGGGGCAACGCATACGATTTTAAAAAAGGCGGGATCACGGTGCAAAAATACGGCCCTCATATTTTTCACACAAACTATGACGATGTTTTCCGTTACCTTTCGCATTTTACCGAATGGATTCCTTACAAGCACTGTGTCCTTGCGTATATCGACGGGAAGTTCGTGCCTCTGCCTTTCAATTTCACA
Organism: Caldisericaceae bacterium; assembly: GCA_026987225.1. GTDB lineage: Bacteria > Caldisericota > Caldisericia > Caldisericales > Caldisericaceae > S016-85. The sequence continues at coordinate 808 of JALSNB010000003.1, read as the reverse complement.
TCCCTTGAAAAGCTTTTCCCTACGGGGCGTGCAAAAAAATTGGAAAGTTTGCTCACAGCCGAATTCGGTGCAGGCAAACGTGTTTCGATTCTCGAACTGATGAGCTCGAAGAATGCCGAAGTAAAAGATCTTGCCGAGTTTATATACCAAAAAGTTTTTGTGAACTACACGGTTAAGCAGTGGGGCATTCCGCCCGAAAAAATCGATAAAACGGTTATTTCACGTGTGCCCGTGAGTTTGTCCTACGAGGATACGTATTTCAGCGATAAGTTTCAGGGTATCCCTCGCCCTTCCTTTTCTGCACTGTTTGAAAAAATGCTGAAAAATGAGAGAATTCGTATTATGCTAAACACCGACTTTAAAGAGCTTTTCGATATCGATATTGCAAACAAAAGAATTCTTTTGAAAAACGGAAAAGAGTTTTTCGGGAGAGTAATATATACGGGCAGAACGGACGAACTTTTCAATTTTATATACGGAAAACTCGAATACAGAAGCCTGAAATTTGTTTACGAACCGTGCGATACTGAGTTTTACCAAAAAGTTGCCGTTGTGAATTATCCCAATAACTATGATTTTACCCGCATCACGGAGTTCAAGCATTTTTATGCCGAACGCTCGAAAAATACGATTATTGCAAAAGAGTTTCCAAAGCGCTTTACAGAGAGCGACGAGCCGTATTACCCGATCCTTTCCCCACGTAATAAAGAACTATACGAAAAATACAGAGCGCTTGCCGCCGGTTTCAAAAATCTCACCCTGCTCGGCCGCCTTGCAAACTACAAATACATAAACATGGATCAAGCGG
>JALSNB010000002.1 GCA_026987225.1 Caldisericaceae bacterium | reverse complement strand
TGCAATCTTTTCTCCCCTGCTTTCGGCACTATAAATTCAAATTCTTTTCCTTTTGCATTTTTCAGTATGCTTTCCAATTCCGATTTTTCGGTGCATTCTTTACTTGCGGGACACACGACTGCAAATGTCGAAAAATTACTTATACAACTCAACGCTTCCTTAACGGATGTGATAATTGGCGTTTGCTTTTTTCTATGCTCTATGAATTTTATCGGTTTGTTCGTTTTTATTTCTTGAATTTGTTGGTTTGCATTGCCCACTAAGATAATTTCTCTCATTGAAGCGATGCCATCATACCTATTTATAATTTCTTTTGCCCTTTCAAGATCTTTTTCCTTTGCAGATAAAACGATCAGAGAAAAATAAACGTAGTGCTCTGCAGGAAAGTAATTTATTTTACCAGAATGGCTTTTATAGTGATACGCAATTCCTGTTCGGGTAAAGTAAACTTCCAGACTGTTTTCGAATTTTATTATTTCTCCCATTCTTCGAGTTGCTCTTTGATTTTCGGGTAAGTGTAAAATTTGAGAGTTTCGATAATTCTTTCGTATTCGTCGGCACTCAAAAGGACTGCAGCAGGTTCTCCGTTTTTGGTTATAAGATAAGACTCTTCTTTACATCGCTCGAGTAATTGCAAAAACTTATTCTTTCCTTCCGTTGCATTTATTACTTTAAGCATCGTCCTACCTCCTACAATTAAATTGCCATTATTATAGCCATTAAATTGCAATTGTCAATACGGAGTAAATAAAAAACTGCGGACGTTGAGTCCGCAGTGGAATAAATATAATTGTGCCGTTAAAACAGATTGCTATTTAAGCTTTTTGTAGCAAAGCCACCAATCGTAACACTCTATTTCACCTTTTGCTTTTGATTTGTCTCTCTCTTTGATTGCCTTTGCGGTGCTTGCGGGCGGAACAATTACTTTATCACCGATTAATTCGTTGTTTGGCCACTTGTGTGGAAGCGCAACCTTATTTTGATCGCTTGTTTGAAGTGCCTTGAGTGCACGTAAAATTTCGTCCCAATCACGTCCTACTTCGGCGGGATAATATACTATTGCACGAATCGTTGCTTTCGGGTCAACAATGAATACGGCTCTTGCAGTCGAGGATGCTCCGCTTGGAATCATGCCTAATTTTTCAGCAAGTAAACCCCTGTCATCTGCAATAAAAGGAAATGTTATTTCTTCTCCAAGATTCTCTTTAATCCACTCCGCCCACTTCAGATGGGAAAATACCTGATCGATACTTA
>JALSNB010000001.1 GCA_026987225.1 Caldisericaceae bacterium | reverse complement strand
GAAAAATTGTTAAACGTTTCCGCTATGAGAGTCGGATTGCTTACAATGATTTTCCCTCTTACTTTTCTCATTCTTTCCGTACCTGCCGGCATAGTAATCGACAGAAAAGGATACAAATTCAGCATAATGCTGGGAGCTATCTTTACTGCATTTTTTGCTTTGTTCAGATTGATCGCTCCGTTTTCATACACAATGCTGTTTGTATCTCAACTCGGAATTTCGTTGGGCCAGCCCTTCGTGCTAAACAGCATAACAAAACTTGCCGGGCTTTGTTTTCCTGAAGATGAAGAAGCAACTGCCGTTGGGCTTGGATCGGTTGCCCTGTTTGTAGGTATGATTATCGGTATGGGACTTACACCCATTCTTTTGAATAAATTCGGATTCTTTTTCATGTTATTCGCTTACGCACTTATCAGTTTGGTATCGGTGTTTTTCCTGTATTTTGCCGATAAACAGATAAAGGAAAATGTGCTCGGCAATGAATCCTCATTTAAAATGTATTTGAACGGAACTGTGAATGTTCTCAAAATAAAAGATATACTAATTTTAGGGCTGATCGCTTTTATTTCTATCGGTTCATTCAACGGAATACTAACTTGGCTTGAAAAAATTCTGAACGAAATGCACAAGATTCCCTTGGAGAAAGCGGGGACAATTGCATCTGCACTCATCTTCAGCGGTATGATAGGTTGCTACGTGATTCCCGAACTTTCCGATAGAGACGGGAAAAGAAAACCGTTTCTTATTATAGGATTTTCTGTTGCGGCATTTTCTCTCGTCGTATTCTCCTTTTCTAAGGGAAGCGCTCTTTCTGATACGATTATACTTTCCGTTATGGGGTTTTTCGCTATTTCCACGTTCCCTCTTTTACTTACGCTGAGTACTGAAATAAGCGGAAAGAAATATGCAGGTTTTTCCACTTCTTTTCTGCAACTTCTCGGGAACGGTGCTGCGGTCCTAATCGTTCCGCTGATCAATTATCTAAGGAATTTATACGGAAATTATAAAATCCCGCTTCTCGGAATATCCGTTCTTTTCCTGATTTCCATTTTCCTTTCTGCAATTTTAAAAGAAGGAATACATTCCGAAATTAACCATAGTTAAATCAATAATATCAATAGAAAACCTGCAAATCGCAAAATTAGCTAAAACGCTTTTATTTAGATGGTTTATCAATTTTATACTACCTATGCAATAGATATATATTGCATAGTTAAGCTTCAAAATTTAGCTAAACGTCAGAAGAAATAGCTAAATAACCCTTACAAAATCAAGCTTCACTCAAAATAGGGCATTTAAATCGATTTTAAGCGCTTTTAGGGGGTAATTATACGTCCTAATTAAAAATCGGGCCTTAAAATGCAAATAAATGGCCTGTTTTGAAAAAGAGCTGATAAATACAGGATTTATTTGCATAAAATTCTGATTTTTTCAGAAAAAACAGATTCTTCATTCGATTGGGTGCTTAAAATTTATAGCACTTATTTTTGGAGTAAAAATTTACACTGCGCTTTGTTAAAATTTTTCCAGTTGTTTGGAAACGAATAACAAAATTCATTTTTTTTTAAAGGAAGGTGGTAAAATAATTGAGGAGTAAAAATTGTTGACGGAGGGCTGGTATGAAAGGAAAAATATTTTCGGGATTTTCTAAGTTCGTGGTAATTTTCGTAATTACTGCAATTATCGCAGCGAGTATCGCTGGAGTATATGTTTTTAGGAAAAGAGAAGTTGCGCAAAATCCGTCGGAGAGTGCTGGCAAAACAGAAACAATTCCGAGGGCACCGAGCCAACTTAGTGCAGAAATCACCGAGAGTAAAAGTGTGCTTCTTCAATGGGTTGATAATTCTGACAATGAGGACGGTTTTGAAATTGAGAGAAAGACAGATGACGGTGCATTTGTGAAAATTGGTGAAGCACCTTTCAATAAGACGTTTTATGCGGATAACTCCGTGCGGATAGGAGTGACATACCGATACAGAGTAAGGGCCTTCAATAAAAACGGAAATTCTCCTTATTCCAATGAAGTGTCCGTTACGATACCGAAAGAAGTAGTCTCATTCCAAATGAATAAAACTTTTCCGTTTCAGAAACTCACCGAGCAGGAGAATATCACCCCGAAAATTCCTCAATATCCTCTTCCGTTAAAACCTTCGGAAATTTGCAACTACAGTGCGTTCCTGAATAAAATCCATCTTGATGAAGATGCAAAGAAAGCGCTTCTTAAAAAAGGTTTTGTTGTAATAGATCCACCGAAAGAAATTGCAGACAAGGAACTTTCGCTTTACATTGCAAGCGGAGGATTGCTGAAAGGAGAGAACGACTTCTTTCCATTCTATTCCGCACTGGAGGAAAAAGACGTTCCGATTTACATTACACCGGACACGCTGCTCCACTATTACCACATACTGTTCGATGTGATGCTGATGAATATGGAAAGCGGCGTTTTTTATGATTACGTGTGGAATATATCAAAGCAACTCCTAAGTGATTCAATGGATGAGTATAAAAATGCAACTTCAGCAGATCTCAAAGAAGCGGCAAAAAGGAATGTCGAATTTCTATCCGTTGCATTAAATTTGCTAAAACCGAAAAACGGACAGTTCCAATCCGATAAAAATCCCGAACAAAGCGGCTCTCCAAAGGAATACCTTTTCGATACTCCTTCATTTGTTAAAGACACCGTAGACAAAGAATTAAACCTTATAAGCACGCATAAGGGCTGGGCATTTTCTCCGATTTTTATTTACAAAGAGGATTACTCGCAATACGTTCCTCGAGGACATTATACGCGTTCGGAAAAGCTTAAAAATTATTTTAAGGCTCTAATGTGGTACGGCAGAATGACCTTCCTTATAAAGGGTTCAAGTGATAATCCCAAGGGAAAGTCTCAATGCGGAAAAAACGGAATCATCTCCGAATACGATGCAAAGATTCAAACTTTACAGGCAAGCCTTATCACTTATGATTTTTTGAAAAATCCCAACGTTCAGAAAGAATGGTCTACAATGTATGCAATCACTTCTTTTATGATGGGAGTGTCCGATGACCTCGGGCCGGTGGAATATGCAAACGTATTAAAGGACACTCTTGACGGGAAAATAAATCCGGAAAATATAGATAAGAACTATAGCGAGATAGAGCGGAAACTTATGAATATACCTTACAATCCCAAAATTTACAGCGGTCTGGGGGAATGTACCCTTATGATGCCATGCCCGCCGCTTACCGATAAACAGCTTCAACAGTTAAAAGTTCAGGCAAAAACATTGTTAAGCAATACAAAAGGATTTAGGGTTATGGGACAACGTTTTGCAATCGATTCTTATCTGTTCTCCAAACTCGTTTCTCCTTACACCGGAGTTTATACCGGAAAGAAAACTCCTCTTCCTACAAACAAGCAACCTTTCACTTTTACATGGAACGGCCCATTCTCCGATAAGGGAGAAATTCGTCCGTTTACATGGGTTAAAACGGATGTCGAAGGGTGCAACGGAAGAGAAGTAAGAGGTTTTCCTCGAGGGCTTGATTTAATGGCACTACTCGGCTCTAACAGGGCAAAAGAGATATTAAAAAAGGAAGGAGATACTGATTATTCGGATTATGAAGACGAATTTGAAAAATTGAAAAAATACACTGATTCACTGAGTATCGACGAATGGCACAAAACCTTATATATGAATTGGCTGTACGCTTTGAAAGCACTCCTTGCTCCATACGAAAAAGGTTATCAGACGTTTATGAATTCGCCTGCGTGGCAGGACAGGGAACTAAACACGGCACTTGCTTCGTGGGCTGAATTAAAGCATGACACGGTACTATATACAAAACAGAGCTATGCGATGGCGGAAAAAGGCGGAGGAGAAAAGCCTCCGCTTCGGCCGTGTTCGGGATACGTGGAACCTGTTCCGGAATTTTACCTGAGGCTTATGAATGTTACGGAGATGACAGTGGAAGGATTAAAAAAACTCATTCCGGAAGACAGTGCGGCATCTGATAATGTTATTTTCCCGCTTCAAACACTTGAAGATTATATAGAAGACCTGAAAGATATTTCCGAAAAAGAAGTGGAAAATGAGGAACTTGACAGCTACGGTTACGAATTTATAAAGCATTTTGCGGATTATCTTGCGGATCTACTGATGCATGTGCTCGAAGGACAAAAATTAAACACGAATGTTTTCAAAACTTCTATGATAGCAGATGTTCATACCGACGGTAATACGAAAATGACACTTGAAGAAGCCACTGGAAATCTTAAAATGATAATTGTTGCTTTCAAAATACCCGACGGGAGGATTGTTCTTGGTGCAGGTCCGGTAATGAGCTATTACGAATTTAAGCAACCCATCGCTCACAGACTTACGGACGAAGAATGGAGAAAAATGCTTGACGGCAAACATCCGCCTGTTCCTTTGTGGACAAAGAGTTTTTACCTGAAAAACGGACATTAAAATTGAGTACCAGAAATAGATTTATAACCGTTATTCTCATAGTATCGTTACTTTTAGCGGGCGGCTTTTCGTTTGCAAAACTCTCGGACGGTTTCTATGCAAATACTGTTTGCAGTGGTGTTACGCCCCACCATCTCCTTGCAAGA